>NZ_JBEZUT010000332.1:0-9657 GCF_040636595.1 Kitasatospora sp. NPDC036755 | reverse complement strand
CACGGCGGCGTCCGCGTCGGCCCCGGCCCGGTCGAGGGCGGTGACCAGCCGCTCCACCGTCCGCCGGTCCAGCTTCGACCCCGCGGCCGCGATCGCCCACCGCTCCCGCGAGCCGTACGCCGCGACCCTGGAGACGAGCGTCGAGGCGGGTGAGGGCGCCGAGAAGGAGGTGACCACCGTCACCGGGCGGTCGAACCACAACACCCCGGCCGAGGGAGCCCGCGCGGAGACGAAGATGGTCCGCGGGGCCCTCGTCCTGGCCTGGGAGGAGACGGTGACCATCGACCAGGCCATCTACCGGCGGAACAAGGAGACCGGCGAGACCACCTGGACGAGGGACGAGAAGCCCCCGGCGCAAGCCGGGAAGGGTGTGGAGGACAACGACGGCTACGCCAGGGTCCTGCTGGACGCCGGGCCCGCCGCCCGCAAGGGCATGGAGACCGAAGCGGGCGTGCCGGTGTTCCACCTCGCCGCCCGGCTCTCGGCGGACCAGCTCCGCCGCGCGAACCCGAAGTACGGGGACGGGCGGCAGAACCAGGGCGTGGACGGGGCCGACGTCCAGCTGTGGATCGACCGGCTCGGCCGGGTCGTCCGCGGCGAGGTGTCGACGGTGGTGGCCGGCAAGCCGGCCGTGACGAAGGAGCGCTACACGGACTTCGGCCCGGCGGAGACCTTCACGCCGCCGGCCGCGGGCTGAGCCCGGCTCCGCGCTACGCCGCGCCGTAGACCGAGTCGAGGTTGTCCCCGGCGGGGTGGGTGCGGCCGGCCGGGCCGGCGGCGAAGGCGCGCAGGACGTTCTCGGTGACCTGCCGGACGAGGTCCCCGGCGTGCGAGTCGATGCCGTGGTCGGCCCGGCCGCCGCCGGGGCCGCGGGCCTCCAGCGCCTCCACCCAGCGCATCGTTCCGGTGGCGAACACCCCGGCCCCGCTCGGCACCGTGTAGTAGGCGGTGTCGGAGTGGGAGCGGCGGCCCTCGCAGACCACGGGGGAATGGGCGATCACCTCGATCGGGCGCGGGGTGGGGAAGCCGGTGTTCACCCTGTCGTACTCCACTCCGACCAGGTGCGGGAACGAGGCTCCCGCCGCGACGCCGGTCCCCTCGAAGGCCCAGTGCCCGGGCGAGGTGACGACGTACGGGGCGTCCACCGGGTAGCCGTCGTAGATGACACCGAGCAGCGAGCTCTCGGGGTCGGCGCCCGGGCCGGCCCGGAAGTCGGTGGTCGCCGGGGCACCCGCCCGGCGGCCGGGGTCCTGCTCCCAGGCGTCCTTGTAGCAGACCACCGTGCGGTCCGGCCCGAGGTCGGTCGGCTCGAACCGGACCCGGCGGAAGCAGCAGTTGGCGCCCAGGACCGCCAGGTTGGTCCCGGCGTCCCGGGCCGCGGCCACGTTCGCCCGCTGCTCGGGCGACCAGTACTCGTCGTGGCCGAGCGACAGGACGGCGCTCGCCCCGGCCAGCAGACCGGGCTCCCGGGCCACGTCGACGCCCGTGGTGTACGCGAGCGGCAGACCGAGCCGCTCGGCGAGGACGACCAGCGGGGCCTCGTACACCAGGAACAGCCCGGCACCGTGGTCGTAGTCGTACGGCCGGTCGAAGACGACCTTCAGCGAGCGGCCGGCCAGGCCGCCGGACGGGCCGTTGTAGAGGCTGTAGCCGCCCCACTCGTTGTAGGCCTGCCAGGTCGCCGGGGCGCTCATCACCACGGTCCGGCCGGCGGTGCTCGCCGAGCGGACGGTGAGCGGGACGTAGCGGCGGCCGGAGCCGTCCTCGGCGTCCAGGCGCAGCAGGTAGGCGCCCTCGGGCCAGCCGGCGGTGTCCACCGCGAGGGTGCGCTGCCAGCCGGTCAGGACGGTGCGGGTCGCCGGGTCCACGTGCGGCGCGGCCTGCTTGCCGCCGGGGACGTGTTCGCGGCGCCAGACCAGCCGGGCGCGGGCGCCGTCGTACCAGCCCATCCGGTAGGCGGAGACGGTGAAGGCGGCGGCGGGGGTGGAGACGTGCAGGCCGAAGGGCTCGCCGGGCAGGACGCTGACCCGGTCGGCGAAGCCCTCGATGGCACCGTCCGGGCCGGGGTCGGTGATCTCCCAGTCCGGATTGCCGGGACGGGAGCGCTCGTCGGCCGCTGCGGTGCCGGTGTGCCCGTCGGCGGCCCGGCCGCCGGTGCCGGGGTCGGCGGAGGCCTCCGCTGCCGAGGCGGTGGGCGGTTGCGGGCCGGCGGCCGGGTCCGGGCGGCGGGGGCCGCAGGAGGTGACGGCGGCCGCCATCAGACCCAGGCCCAGAATCCTCCGCCGGCTCGGCTCGACCACCGCGACCTCCTCGTTTCCCTGCCCTTGCCCGGGCGCGAGTCCACGGGCGCGTCGACCCGGCGTGTCGGGTGCGCGCGGACATCCTCGCGTGTTTCGGGAGGTCCGCGCAGGCCGCCGCGCGGGCCCGGGGTGTCCGTGGGGGCAGTGGGCCGCCGGGGAGGGCCGTACGGGCGCACCCGGGCGTGTCGGCCCGCGCGGTTGACCGGCCCGGGCGGGCCGGTCCCCTAGCCTGACCAGGCCCGCCGTCCGGCGGCCGCCGGGGCCCGGAGGCGTGCGCGCCCGGCCGGTTCACGGACCGTCGCGTCATGGACAGGGGTGCACGTGGTTTCGTCGGGGTCGGCCGAGCAGGGGACGGAGCCCGCCTCCCGGGGCGGGCGGTTCCGGGCCTGGTTGCTGGAAGGCCTGTCCGACATGGCCAAGCAGCACCCCGGGCCGCACGCCGAGCCGCAGCAGGAGAAGGGCCAGCGCTGGTGGCGGGTCATGTGCCTGACCGGCCTGGACTACTTCTCCACGCTCGGCTACCAGCCGGGCATCGCGGCGCTCGCGGCCGGGCTGGTCTCGCCGCTGGCCACCATCGTGCTGGTGGTCGTCACCCTGCTCGGGGCGCTGCCCGTCTACCGCAGGGTCGCCCAGGAGAGCCCGCACGGCCAGGGGTCGATCGCGATGCTGGAGCGGCTGCTGTCGTTCTGGCAGGGCAAGCTCTTCGTGCTCACCCTGCTGGGCTTCGCGTCGACCGACTTCATGATCACCATCACCCTGTCCGCCGCCGACGCCAGCGCCCACCTGGTGGAGAACCCCCACCTGCACAGCGCGCTGACCGGCAAGCAGGTCATGCTGACCATGATCATGATCGCGCTGCTCGGCGCCGTCTTCCTCAAGGGCTTCAGCGAGGCGATCGGCCTGGCCGTGGTGCTGGTCGCGGTGTACCTCTCGCTGAACGTCGTGGTGGTCGCCAACGGCCTCTGGCACGTGCTCAGGGCCCCGCACGTGTTCAGCGACTGGACGGACGCGCTGACCGTGGAGCACGGCAACGCGATCGCCATGATCGGGGTGGCGCTGATCGTCTTCCCCAAACTGGCACTCGGCCTGTCCGGCTTCGAGACCGGCGTCGCCGTGATGCCGCACATCGAGGGCGACCCGGACGACACCGAGGAGAAGCCCACCGGCCGGATCCGCGGCGCCCGCAAACTGCTGACCACCGCGGCGGTGATCATGAGCGTGTTCCTGATCACCACCAGCTTCATCACCACGCTGCTCATCCCGGCCGACCAGTTCAAGGCCGGCGGCCAGGCCAACGGGCGGGCGCTCGCCTACCTCGCCCACGAGTACCTGGGCAGCGGCTTCGGCAGCGTCTACGACCTCTCCACGATCGCCATCCTCTGGTTCGCCGGCGCCTCCGCGATGGCCGGACTGCTCAACCTGATGCCGCGCTACCTGCCGCGCTACGGCATGGCCCCGCACTGGGCGCGGGCGGTGCGGCCGACCGTCATCGTGCTCACCCTCATCGCCTTCCTGGTCACCTGGATCTTCGACGCCAACGTGGACGCCCAGGGCGGTGCCTACGCCACCGGCGTGCTGGTCCTGATCAGCTCCGCCGCCATCGCCGTCACCATCGCCGCCCACAAGGCCGGGCAGCGCCGCTGGCGGGCCGGCTTCGGCGTGATCGCTGCGGTGTTCCTCTACACCACGGCCGTGAACATCGCCGAGCGGCCGGACGGCGTCAAGATCGGCGCCTGCTTCATCGCGGGCATCATGCTGGTCTCGTTCCTGTCCCGGCTCAAGCGCGCCTTCGAACTGCGCGTCACCGACGTCGTGCTGGACGACGTGGCGGCACGCTTCGTCCGGGACTACACCCACCGCCCGCTGCGCCTGATCGCCAACGAGCCGAACAGCCGGGACATCGCCGAGTACCGCGACAAGATCCACCAGATCCGGCGGGACAACGACATCCCGGCCGAGGACGACCTGGTCTTCGTCGAGGTCACCGTGCTCGACCCGTCCGACTTCGAGGCCGAACTGACCGTGCACGGCGAGGTGCTGCACGACCGCTACCGGGTGCTGGCGCTGCAGAGCTCCAGCGTGCCCAACGCGCTGGCCGCACTGCTGCTCCGGGTGCGCGACCTCACCGGGCAGCAGCCGCACATCTACTTCGAGTGGACCGAGGGAAACCCCTTCGCCCAGTTCCTGCGGTTCTTCCTGTTCGGGCAGGGCGAGATCGCCCCGGTCACCCGCGAGGTGCTGCGCGAGGCCGAGCCGGACCGCTCGCGCCGCCCGGCCGTCCACGTGGGCTGAGCGGGCCCGGCCGCCGATGGCCCGGCCGCCGGTGGTCCGGCCGCCGGTGGTCCGGCCGCCGGTGGTCCGGTGGTCCGGTCGCGGATGGTCCGGTGGTTCGGTCGGGGATGGTCCGGTGGTCCGGCGGGCCCGGCCCCCGCCGGCCGGTGGCACGGGTGCGCGGCCTGCGGGGGCGGACGGTCCGTCTGCCGGTCAGCGGTTCTGGTGGGATTTGGTCCACGCCGGGGCGACGAAGGCGATCAGGGCGACGGCGAAGGCGAGTTGCAGGATGTGCCGGATCCAGTCGATGCCCGAGGTGTGGCGGACGCCGATCCAGCCGGAGACGGCGTTGCCGAGCCACGCCCCGGCGGCGCCGAGCAGCATGGTCAGCCACCAGGGGATCGACTGCGGTCCGCGCAGGATCAGCTTGGCGAGCACGCCGAGCACGAAGCCGATGAGCAGAATCCACAGGAGCTGGAACATCGATTCCACCTTCCGGGCACTCCCGGGGCCGACGGCCCGGTGCGCCGAATCGCCGATGACACGGTTCGTCCCATGATCACCCGGATCCGGCGAACGGGCACGTCGACGGGGGACCGCGCAGGTCAGCGGAGTGACGGCGGACCGCTCCCGGCGGGGATGGGCGAGAACGCGCCGCGGGTCGGGCCGGAAAGCCGCTGTCCGTCACCGCGGTCGCACGGATAGGAATGGGCGGGACGCGGACGCTCCGCGTCACCGAGAGGAGCCGACCCCGTGACACGCCTTCGTTCCGTCGTCCTGGCCCTGGGCTGTACCGCCGCCGCGCTGACCCTGACCGCGGGAACGGCCCAGGCCGCACCCGGCGACACCAGCACCAGCTGCTCGTCCTCGCTCACGCCGAGCGGCTACGTGGACGTCCAGTGGTGGAACAGCGGCGGCTGCGGCTCCGGGTTCACCCCGAACACCAAGAAGATCATGCAGCTCACCGGCTACCCCGTCGGCACCGTGGTCAACGCCTGCGCCTCCACCTGGCCGCCGGACGGCTGGACGATCGTGAGCACCTTCTACGGCTCCGGCTGCAACTACTCGGCGGTGCCGAGCCTGGAGAAGAACTCCTGGCAGCTCAAGCGCGTCTCCTGACGGCGCGCCGCGCGGGCGTGCGGGCCGGTGGCGCGCCGTGACCCGGGCGGTCCGGCGGTCCCTGACCCGTGCGGCCCGTGACCCGTGCGGCCCGGTGGCGGCCGTGATCCGGCGCTGGTGCGCGACCTGACCTCGGCGCACCGGCGGACGGCGTGACGGCGGCCGGGACCTCAGTGGTCCCGGACCGCCGCGACGGCCCCGCGGACGTCCGGGTGCGGATCCTCGGCCAGGAGGTCAAGGAGCTCGGAGACTCCCGGGGTGGACCAGCGGGCGACGGCCCACACCAGCTCCCCCCGCACCTCAGGGTCCGGGTGGGCGGCCAGGTGGGCGAGGCGGTCCACCGGACCGCGCCGGCGCAGCCCGAACCAGTGCAGTGCGGAGCGCAGTTCGGCGGGATCGCCCGGTTCGCCGGCCGCCGCGATCCGGGCCAGCAGCACGGGGGAGGGCGGCGGCGGGCCGTCCAACGGGTGCGGGTGGCGCTCGCGCAGCCGGCGGCTGCCGTACTCGCCGCGGACGCGGCAGCCGAAACAGGTGCAGGGCCGGGTGCCGTGGGCGCCCGGCAGGTAGCGCCAGCCGGTGACCTGCGGTACGGCGCGGATCCGGTGCACCTCGCGGGCTCCCACCGCGCGCGGCAGGAACACCTCCCAGCCGCGCGGGTCGGCCAGGGCACCGATCCGCCGGACCGCCTCGGCGGCGCGCAGCGGCCGGTGGGCGTCCCGGGCGCGGCCGCCGTAGTGCCCGGCCAGCACCTCCTGCTCGTCGTCCAGCCGGAGGTGCACCGCGATCAGCGCGCCCTTGGGGCCGAACCGGGCCAGCTCGCGCAGCCACTGGTGGGTGAGCGTGTACGAGGGCAGCACGGGGAAGCAGTACACCCCGCGCACGCCGTCCTGGCCCCAGCTGTCGGCGCGGATGCCGGCGCGGCGGATGCGCGGCGCGTTCGCCGCGGCGGTCAGGTGCACGAACATCGCCATGGGCCGCGATGGTAGCGAGTGAACGGGCGGCGGTCCGAACGGTTTTCCGACGGGAGCCGACGGTCGTCCGGGGCGCGGGTCAGAGGGCGTTCGTGCGACCGGTGTTCGTTCGGCCGGTCGTCGTTCGGCCGTTGCTGGCGGGGTCGGCGGTCGTGCGGCGCTCGATCAGGGCGGCGAGCCCGTCCAGGATGCGCTCCAGGCCGAACTCGAGCGCCCGGTCGCGGCCGCCCGGGTCCGCCATGGCGGCGGCGACCGCGGGGAAGCGGTCGGCGTTCTCCTGGACCACGGTGCCGAGGGCGGCGAGGAGTTCGGCCTCGGGCGTGCGGGCCGGTCCGGCGGAGCGAGACTGCGCGGCGATCCCGCGTACGTGCCCGGTGAGCAGGACGGCGGCGTCCATCCGTTCGGGGCCGGTGAGCCCGTGGCCGTCGAGCGCGCCCACCAGCCTCTCCAGCCAGGCGAGTTCCCTCGGGCCGATCGCGCGGACGCCGACGGTGGCGTCCAGCAGCCACGGGTGCCGGGTGAAGGAGTCGGCCAAGTCGTGCGCGCAGGCGGTGAGTTGATCCCGCCAGTCGCCTCCCTCCGGTGGTTCCGGCGGTGCGCCGACGGCCGACTCGACCATCAGGGCGATCAGTTCGGCCTTGCCGGGGACGTATCGATAGAGCGACATCTTGGTGAAGTCGAGCAGTCCGGCGACCTTCTGCATGGAGACCGCGCCGAGCCCCTCCGCGTCGGCGACCTCGACTCCCGCCGCGGCGATCCGCTCCAGGCTGAGGGTCGGCTTCGGCCCCCGGGTGGGTTTGGCCGGCGGCCCCCAGAGCAGCCGCACCGTCCCGTTCGCCGCCTCGGCCATTCGTCCGCTCCCGTTCCGGGGTCCGTGCGGGCTGCCGACCGGGTGTCCGGTCCGTGCTTCCGCCAGGGGCTTGCCCTTCCGATCCAACTGTGTCTACCGTACACAGCAACGAACAGTGTCCGCCAGACACAGTTTTTCGATCCTCGGACGGAGTGGTTTCCATGAGCACCAAGGTCCTGATCTCGGGTGCGAGCATCGCCGGCCCCGCACTGGCCCACTGGCTGGGCCGGTACGGCTTCGAGGTGACCGTGGTCGAACTGGCCCCCGCGCTGCGCGACGGCGGTCAGGACGTCGACTTCCGCGGCCGCACCCACCTGACCGTGCTGGAGCGGATGGGCGTCCTGGAGGAACTGCGCACGCTCGGCACCGGCGGCAGTCCGATGACCTTCGTGGCCCCCGACGGACGCCGACTGCTGCACCTGCCCGCCGAGTTCGCCGGCGGCGACCTGGAGGTCCCGCGCGGGGAGCTGGCCCAGCTGCTCCACCGGCACAGCAGCGCCCGCGCCGAGTACGTCTTCGGCGACACGATCACGGCGCTGGACGAGACCACGGGCGGGGTCCGGGTCGCCTTCCGGCACGGCGCGCCGCGCGAGTTCGACCTGGTGATCGGGGCCGACGGACTGCACTCCAACGTCCGCCGGCTCGCCTTCGGCCCCGAGCGGCGCTACGTCCGCCACCTCGGCTACTACGCGGCCACCTGGCAACTGCCCAACGACCTCGGGCTGCCGGTGGGCTCGGTCGGCCTCAACGTCCCCGGTCGGCTGATGTCCGTCGGCGCCGCCCACCGCGACCCGGACCGGGCCGGCGCGTTCTGCCTCTTCGCCTCGCCCGAACTGCGCTACGACCGCCACGACCCGGCGCAGCAGAAGGCGCTGGTCCGGGCCGCCTTCGCGGGCCTCGGCTGGCGGGTGCCGCAGCTGCTGGAGAGCCTGGACGCCGCCCCCGAGCCGTACTTCGACTCGATCAGCCGCGCCGACGTGCCCGCCTGGTCGACCGGCCGGATCGCCCTGATCGGTGACGCGGCCTGCGGCGCGACCATCGGCGGCATGGGCACCGGGACGGCGGTGGTGGCCGCCTACGTCCTCGCGGGCGAGCTCGCCCGCGCCGACGGCGACCACCGGGCCGCCTTCGAGCGGTACGAGCAGCGGCTGCGCGGCTACGCGCAGGGCTGCCAGAAGGGCGGGGACCGGACCGGGCCCTTCCTCGCGCCGCGCACGGCCACCGGGCTGCGCTTCCGCAACGCGCTGCTCAACCGGCGCTGGGCGCTGGATCGGATGCTGGAACTGGGCAAGCGGGTCAGCAGCGTCGAACTGCCCGACTACGAGCGGGAGCCGTCCGGTCGGGCGGCGGCGGTGGGGTGGCCGGGGCGGTGATCCGTGCGGGCGGTGGGAGCCCGTGCGGAGGAGGGGCCTCAGTGCGGTGGGACGATCCGGGTGCCGTCGTCGAGCTGTGCCTCCACCTGGACGGTCGCCCGGGCGGGGCGTTCGACGGCCAAGGTGCGGTCCGGCGCGGGGCGGTCGGCGGACCAGCCCGGGCCCTTGACGGCGAGCCGGGTGACCCGGCGGCTGCCCGCCGCGAGCACGAACTCCGTCCCGTGCGGGGAGCGCCACCACGTCCAGGCGACGGTGTCCGGCTCGAAGCGGCTGCACGCCCGACCCGGGCCCCCACCGGTGCGCTGCGGCCCGCCGGCGCCCGGCAGGACGACGGCGGTGGCCGCACTGCCCGCGCCGTCCCAGCGGTCGGCGCGCAGACAGACCCAGGAGGCCGAGCCCGCGTTCTGCGGCAGCGGCTGGACGGCGAAGGCCCAGAGGTCAAGCCGTTTGACGCCCGGTGTGCCGTCGGGGACGGCGCAGCCGGCCCGGGCCCAGGCCCGCAGGGCTTCCTGGCCGGTGGCCTCGCCCGGTTCGCGTTCCGGCCGGGCCTGCTCCGCTCGGGCGTGCTGCGGTCGGGCCTGCTCCTCCGGCGGGGCGTAGGTGAGGTGGGCGGGGACCAGGCCGCCCAGGTCGGCCAGCAGGAAGGCGTCCTTCTCTGCGACCACGGGGGAGGAGCGCAGCTGGAGCAGGGTGGCGCCCCGGCAGTCGGCGGGCCCCGCACCGGCCTACCCGGCCACACCACAACGGCGCCAACGGCCAGCACAGAGATCAAC
>NZ_JBEZUT010000331.1:0-9685 GCF_040636595.1 Kitasatospora sp. NPDC036755 | reverse complement strand
GCGGCCCCGCTCCGGACCGGAGCGGGGCCGCGGGGGAGCGGGCGTCAGTGGAAGCTGTGCTCCGGGGCCGGGAAGGTGCCGGTGCGCACGTCCTCGGCGTAGGCGCGGGCGGCGTCGCCGAGGACGGTCCGCAGGTCGGCGTACTGCTTGACGAACTTGGGCACCCGGCCGGCCGTCATGCCGGCCATGTCGGTCCAGACCAGCACCTGGGCGTCGGTGTCCGGCCCGCCGCCGATGCCGACGGTCGGGATCGCCAGCTGCTCGGTGACCTGGGCGGCCAGCTCGGCCGGTACGGCCTCGAGGACCACCGCGAAGGCGCCCGACTGCTGGACGGCCTTGGCGTCGCGCAGCAGCTGGTGCGCGGCCTCGTCGCCGCGGCCCTGGACCGGGTAGCCGCCGAGGGCGTGCACGGACTGCGGGGTGAGGCCGATGTGGGCCATCACCGGGACGCCGGCCTCGACCAGCAGCTCGATCGAGCGGGCGCTGCGCTCCCCGCCCTCCAGCTTGACCGCGCCGACCCCGGCCTCCTTCATCAGCCGGGCCGCGTTGTGCATGGCCTGGGCGGGGGACTCCTGGTACGAGCCGAACGGCAGGTCGGCGACGATCATGGCCCGCTTGGTGCCGCGGACGACGGCGGCGGAGAGCATCACCATCTGATCCATGGTCACCGGGACGGTGGTCTCGTAGCCGAGGTGGCAGTTGCCCGCCGAGTCGCCGACCAGCAGCACCGGGATGCCGGCCTCGTCGAACACGCCCGCGGTGAGGGCGTCGTAGGCGGTGAGCATCGACCACTTCTCGCCGCGCTGCTTGGCTGCGGCGAGGTCGCGGACGGTGACGCGGCGGTTGGTGACCCCGCCGTAGAGGGTGGCGGTCGACGCCTGGTTCTGGGCAGGCGAAGGCGTAGAAGCGTTCATCGAACGGACTCCTGAAGGGTTGTCGTCTCGTGGCGCCGTACGGCGTCCCCGGATCACCTCCATGCTTGCACGCCCCGGCTCCGGCGCAAAGAGGGGTGCGTTCGCCGCGGTGCGATCCACGCCACACCCGGTGCGGTCCACGCCACACCCGGTGCGGTCCGCGCCGTGTCCGGGCGTGCGGGCGGGCCCGCGCCGGGGCGTGCGGGCCGTGGGCGCCGGGGCGCGCGGGAGGCCCCCGAATTTGCCTGCTCTTTACGAAACGGGTTCGTCTCGTATCGTATCGCCCGCTACTCTGGTGCGGGGGGTTACGAGACGCATTCGGCTCGGAATTGCCCGCCAGTGTCACACCACCACGGACGGGAAGACCAATGACCACCGCAGCCGCGCCACCCCGCGTGCCGGAAGCCATCCACCGTCGACGCTGGGCGATCCTCGGCACCCTGCTGCTCGCCCTGCTCGTCGTCGTGCTCGACAACTCGATCCTCAACGTCGCGATGAAGACCATCGCGACCCCGGCGCCGGTCGGCCTCGGAGCCACCCAGAGCGACCTGGAATGGTCGATCAACTCCTACACCCTGGTCTTCGCCGGCCTGCTCTTCACCTCCGGCCTGCTCGGCGACCGGTTCGGCCGCAAGCGCGCGCTGCTGGCCGGCATGACGGTCTTCGGCATAGCCTCGCTGCTGTCCGCGATGGCCGCCTCGCCCGGTGAACTCATCGGCTACCGCGCCCTGATGGGCGTCGGCGGCGCGCTCGCGATGCCCGCCACGCTGGCGATCATCATGAACGTCTTCGAGCGCTCCGAGCAGCCCAAGGCGATCGGGATCTGGGCCGGTGCGGTCGGCCTGGCCATCGCCATCGGCCCGATCACCGGCGGCCTGCTGATCGAGCACTTCTGGTGGGGCTCGGTCTTCCTGGTCAACGTCCCGATCGTGGTCGTCGCGGTGATCGCGATGGTGGTGCTGGTCCCCGAGTCCAAGGACCCCAACCCGGGCCGGATGGACCCGGTCGGCGTGCTGCTGTCGATCATCGGCCTGGTCGCGCTGATCTTCGGCATCATCAAGGGCGGCGAGCTGGCCGACTTCACCGCGGTCGAGGCCTGGGCACCCACCCTGGTCGGCGTGCTCGCGCTGGTCGCCTTCGTCTGGTTCGAACGCCGCACCGCGTACCCCGCGCTGGACATCAGCTGGTTCCGCAACAAGGTGTTCAGCGCCTCCGTGGTGGTCGTCGGCGTGATCTTCTTCGCGCTGATGGGCGTCTCCTTCTTCGGCGTCTTCTACATCCAGAGCGTGCGCGGCTACAGCGCGCTCCAGGCCGGTGTGCTGATGCTGCCGCTGGCCGCCGCCCAGCTGGTGTTCGCCCCGCGGGCCCGGCTGGTGGTCGACCGCCTCGGCGTCGCCGCCACCGCCGCCGGCGGCATGCTGCTGGTCGCGGCCGGCTTCGTGGGCTACGTCGTGCTGACCGCCACCACCCCGATCTGGGTGCTGGTCCTGCTCGGCCTGGTGATGGGCGCCGGCATGGCGCACGTCATGCCGCCGGTCACCGTCGCGATCATGGCCTCGCTGCCCCGGGAGAAGGCCGGCGCGGGTTCGGCCGTCAACAACACCTTCCGCCAGGTCGGCGGCTCGCTCGGGGTCGCCGTGCTCGGCGCGGTGCTCTCCACCGTCTACCGCGACGGGATGGCCGACACCCTCACCCACCTGCCCGAGGGGCTGCGCGACAAGGCGGGCGAGTCGCTGGAGGCCACCCTGGCGATCGCCGGCCGGATCCCCGGCGGCGAGGCGCTGGTCACCCCCGCCAACGACTCCTTCATCCACGCCATGCACGTGGTGGCCTCGCTCTCGGTGGGCGTCTCGGTGATCGGCGCCGCCGTCGCCTGGTTCCTGCTGCCGCGCCGTTCGGCGGCCCCCGCCGGCCCGGCCGGCCCGGCCCCCGAGCAGCACGGCCGTGAGCGGGAGGCCGCGGCCGCGGACGCCTGACCGGCGGCCGCGTCGCACGCGACTGAGTGACAATGGCCCTGTCACCCGGGTACGCCCGGGCGGCAGGGCCTCGGTCCGGGCAGGCCCCCGCCCGGACCCACCGGGGAACACCCCACGGCGCCCGGGCGACCGGGGGCGAGCAAGGGAGAGACAGCGGGGATGAAGACGGACGCGCCGACCGCCGACACCGGGCAGCACTGCGCGGAGGTGCGCCGTGGCCGGCCCCGCAGCGAGGCCGCCGAGCAGGCCATCTTCCGGGCCGTCGAGGACCTGATGGCCGGCGGCACCGCGCTGTCCGAGCTCACCATCGAGGGCATCGCCGCGGCCGGCGGCGTCGGCAAGGCCACCATCTACCGGCGCTGGCCCAACAAGGAGGCCCTGCTGGTCGACGTGGTCAGCCGGCTGGAGGAGCCGCTGCCGGAGCCCACCGGCGCCGGCGCCCGGGCCGACCTGATCGCCCTGGTGGACCACGTGCGCCGGCGCGGGCTGGCCAAGCGCACCCGCTGGGTGCTCAAAGCCGCCCTCGGCCAGATGCAGACCCTGCCCGAGCTGTACTCCGCCTACCGGGACCGGGTGATCAAGCCGCGCCGGGAGGTCGGCTTCCGGCTGATCCGCCAGGCCGTCGCCGAGGGCGTGATCCGCGACGACCTCGACCTGGACCTGCTCAACGACCTGCTGATGGGGCCGATCCTCTACCGCAGCATCCTGTGGGACGACTCCGACCTGGAGGACCCGGACCTCGCCCGCAAGCTGGTCGACTCGATGCTCGAAGGCCTCGCGCCCCGCCGGACACCCCACTGACCGGCCCACCGCCCGGCCCGCCCGGCAACCCGCCGCCCGGCCCGGCCCGGGCCCCGGACGTGGCCTCGCTCACCAAACCGGGCCACGCCGGAACCCGCTCAGCGGGCCCGACGTCTGTCCCGGCATAGGCTGAGCCGGGTATCCGATCAAACCGGCACCGGCCCGGTCGTGCCCGCACCTTCGGCGGGCGCACCCCGGGACGGCGACGGCACGAGCGACGGGAGCCACCACATGGCGCAGGCGGACAGGACCGAGCGGATGTCGACCCCCGAGGACGGCACCGACGGCCCGGCCCCCGCGGCGCGTCGCGGCGGCTTCCTCGGCCTGCGCCAGTGGGGCCGGGACGCCCGCGGCAGCAGCACCTGGCGGCGCGGCCTGGTGGTCGCCGTGCTGGCCGTGCTCACCGCCGCGCTGCTCGCCTTCCACGCCGAGGTGCCCAACAGCGTCGGCAACCTCGGCAGCCTGCTGGAGACCTTCCTGCCCTGGCTGGGCCTGGCCGTCCCGGTGCTGCTGGTGCCCGCGCTGCTGCGCCGCTCCGCCACCGCGCTGCTCGCCCTGCTGCTGCCCGTCGTGCTGTGGGTCAACCTGTTCGGCGGCCTGCTGACCGACAAGAGCGGCGGCAAGGGCGACTGGACGGTGGTCAGCCACAACGTCGCCGCCGCCAACACCGACGTGCCGGGCACCGTCCGCACCCTGGTGGACTCCGGCGCCCAGATCGTCGCCCTGCAGGAGCTGGCCGGCCGGCAGCTGCGCTCGTACGAGACCGGGCTGGCCGACGCCTACCCGCACCACACGGTGGAGGGCACGGTCGGCCTCTGGTCGAAGTACCCGATCGCCGACGTCTCCCCGGTGGACCTGAGGATGGGCTGGACCCGGGCCTTCCGGGCCGAGGTCACCACCCCGCAGGGCCCGGTCGCGGTGTACGTGGCGCACCTGCCCTCGGTGCGGCTGAAGGCCGAGGGCGGCTTCACCGTCAACCAGCGGGACGTCAGCGCGCAGGCGCTCGGCGACGCGATCCAGGCCGAGCCCCTGAAGAAGGTCCTGCTGCTCGGCGACCTCAACGGCACCATGAACGACCGCAGCCTGGCGCCGGTCACCTCGCAGATGCGCTCGGCCCAGGGCGCCGCCGGGGACGGCTTCGGCTTCAGCTGGCCGGCCGCCTTCCCGATGGCCCGGATCGACCAGATCATGAGCAAGGGCGGGCTCCAGCCGGTCGACTCCCGCACCCTGTCCAGGGACGGCAGCGACCACCTCCCGGTGGCCGCCACCTACCGGTTCGGTTAGGGGGACCGTCCTGCCGATCGGCTCGGGTCGGACACGCCCTAACCGCGCCGCCAGCGGTTGGTGATCGGCAGGCGGCGGTCCCGGCCGAAGTTCTTGACCGAGACCTTCGGGCCCGGCGGGTACTGGCGCCGCTTGTACTCGGCGGTGTCGACCAGCCGGACCACCCGGTCCACCACGGCCGGGTCGAAGCCGGCCGCCACGATCGCGTCCCGGCCCTCGTCGCCCTCGATGTAGCGGGTCAGCACGCTGTCCAGGAGGTCGTAGTCCGGCAGCGAGTCGGTGTCCACCTGGTCCGGCCGCAGCTCGGCGGACGGCGGCTTGGTGATGGTGTGCTCCGGGATCGGCGGCACCTCGCCGCGCCGCTCGGCCTCCTCGTTGCGCCAGCGCGCCAGCCGGAAGACCAGCGACTTGTAGACGTCCTTGATCGGCCCGTAGGCGCCCACCGAGTCGCCGTACAGGGTCGAGTAGCCGACGGCCAGCTCGCTCTTGTTGCCGGGCGCGAGCACGATGTGCCCCTCCTGGTTGGAGATCGCCATCAGCAGGGTGCCGCGCAGCCGGGACTGGAGGTTCTCCTCGGCCAGGCCGGTCAGCTCGGTGGCGCCCAGGTAGGCGTCGACCATCGGGGCGATGGAGACGGTCCGGAAGTGCAGCCCGGTGCGGCGGGCCAGCTCGGCCGCGTCGTCCCGGGAGTGCTCGGAGGAGTAGCGGCTGGGCATCGAGACGCAGTGCACGTTCCGCGCGCCGACCGCGTCCACCGCGATGGCGGCCACCAGCGCCGAGTCGATGCCGCCGGAGAGCCCGATCAGCACGGACGAGAAGCCGTTCTTGACGACGTACGCCCGGGTGCCGGAGACCAGCGCGGCCCAGATCTCGGCCTCGTCCGACAGCCGCGGCGCCACCTCGGCGGTGAGCCCGGCGGCGGGCGCGTCCCGCGGCTCGCCGCCCAGTTCGGTGCGGACCAGGTGCAGCCCGTCGCTCAGCAGCAGGCCGTCGGTGTCGTCGCCGGCGGCGGCCGGCAGGTCGAGGTCCAGCACCAGCAGGTGCTCCTCGAACTGCGGGGAGCGGGCCAGGACCCGGCCGTCCGCGCCGACGACGATCGAGTCGCCGTCGAAGACCAGCTCGTCCTGGCCGCCGACCATGTTGACGTACGCGAGGGTGCAGCCCGCCTCGGCCGCCCGGCGGCGCACCAGCTCCAGCCGCTGGTCGTCCTTGTTCCGTTCGTACGGGGAGCCGTTGACGACCAGCAGCAGCCCGGCGCCGGCCTCGCGGGCGGCGGTGACCCGGCCGCCGTCCTGCCAGATGTCCTCGCAGATCGCCAGGGCGACGTCCACCCCGCGCACCCGCAGGACCGGCAGCTGGTCGCCCGGGACGAACCAGCGGAACTCGTCGAACACGCCGTAGTTGGGCAGGTGGTGCTTGGCGAAGCGGGTCACCACCTCGCCGCGGTGGAGCACCGCGGCGCAGTTCTGCGGGGAGCCGGCCGGGCGGTTGGAGCGCGGCGCGGCGTGCTCGGAGCGCCCGAGGTAGCCGACCACCACCGGGACCTCGCCGAGCCCCTCCGCCGCCAGCCGGCCGGCCAGCCCGACCAGCGCCCCGCGGGAGGCCTCGACGAAGGAGTGGCGCAGGGCGAGGTCCTCCACCGGGTACCCGGTGAGGGCCATCTCGGGGAACGCGACCAGCTGGGCGCCGGCCGCCACGGCCTGTCCGGTCCGGCGCACCACCTCGTCGCCGTTGCGGGCGAGGTCGCCGACCCAGGGGTCGATCTGGCACAGGGCGAGACGGAGAGTGGGCATGCCCCGAGTGTAATCGTCTAACTGACGCGATGTCCTGGGCAAGAAGGGCCGCGGCGACGGCGGCGGGGCCCGGTGCGGGGGCCGGCACTGCCGGGCCGGGCGGGTATCGGCCATGATGGGGGCAGTCGCTTTACGAGGTCTTTGCGAGGGCCTCCGAGGCGTAACACGAGCGTAAAGAGCAGAGGTGAGACTGTCCCCATGGGCAAGCAGCAGCAGTTCGTGCTTCGGACGCTCGAAGAGCGTGACATCCGGTTCGTCCGGCTGTGGTTCACCGATGTGCTCGGGTTCCTGAAGTCCGTCGCGGTGGCACCGGCCGAGCTGGAACAGGCCTTCGAGGAGGGCATCGGCTTCGACGGCTCGGCGATCGAGGGCTTCGCCCGGGTGTACGAGTCCGACATGATCGCCAAGCCGGACCCGACCACCTTCCAGATCCTGCCGTGGCGCTCGGAGACCCCGGGCACCGCCCGGATGTTCTGCGACATCCTGATGCCGGACGGCTCGCCCTCCTACGCCGACCCCCGGTTCGTGCTCAAGCGCACCCTGGAGAAGGCCTCCGCGCAGGGGTTCACCTTCTACACCCACCCGGAGATCGAGTTCTTCCTGCTGAAGAACCTGCCCGGCGACGGCACCCCGCCGATCCCCGCCGACCAGTCCGGCTACTTCGACCACACCCCGCGCGGGGTGGGCCACGACTTCCGCCGCCAGGCGATCACCATGCTGGAGTCGATGGGCATCTCGGTCGAGTTCTCCCACCACGAGGGCGCCCCCGGCCAGCAGGAGATCGACCTGCGCTACGCCGACGCGCTGTCCACCGCCGACAACATCATGACCTTCCGGCTGGTCATGAAGGAGGTCGCGCTGGAGCAGGGCGTGCACGCCAGCTTCATGCCCAAGCCGTTCTCCGAGCACCCCGGCAGCGGCATGCACACCCACGTCTCGCTGTTCGAGGGCGACCGCAACGCCTTCCACGAGTCCGGTGCCGAGTACCAGCTGTCCAAGGTCGGCCGCTCGTTCATCGCCGGCCTGCTGAAGCACGCCGCCGAGACCGCCGCCGTCACCAACCAGTGGGTGAACTCCTACAAGCGGATCTGGGGCGGCTCCCAGCGCACCGCCGGGGCCGGCGGCGAGGCGCCGTCCTACATCTGCTGGGGCCACAACAACCGCTCGGCACTGATCCGGGTCCCGATGTACAAGCCGGGCAAGCAGGGCTCCACCCGGATCGAGGTCCGCTCCCTGGACACCGGCTGCAACCCGTACCTCGCCTACGCCGTCACCCTCGCGGCCGGCCTGAAGGGCATCGAGGAGGGCTACGAGCTCCCGCCCGGCGCCGACGACGACGTGTGGGCGCTGTCCGACTCCGAGCGCCGCGCCCTCGGCATCCAGCCGATGCCGCAGAACCTCGGTGAGGCCATCGACCTGATGCAGCGCAGCGAACTCGTCGCCGAGACCCTCGGCGAGCACGTCTTCGACTTCTTCCTGCGGAACAAGAAGCACGAGTGGGAGGAGTACCGCTCCGAGGTCACCCCGTTCGAGCTGCGGAAGAACCTCCAGGTGCTGTGAGCGGGTGACGCCCGTTCAAACCGTTTCCGGCCCGCTGTCGTCCGAGAGGAGGGCAGCGGGCCCTCCTATGGAGTGGATCTGCGACGGATCGCCGACTCGGTCGCGGAATGTGATGCTTGTGTGACGGAGTGTTGTGGTCCGATGGGCCTGCTTGTCCGTTCCGTCCTGAAAGAGGATCACATGACCTCCTCCGTCAGCCGCGCCGCCGCCACCCGCCTGCTCGCCCGCCGGGTCGGTGTCGCGGGCGCCGCCTTCGCCGCAGTCGCGGGCCAACTGCTGGCCGCCCCGACCCTCGCCGACGCCCGTGGTTCGGGCACGGCCCCGGGTCCGGACGCGGGTGTGCAGCACGCGCAGCGTGCGAAGCCGAGGGCCACCACGATCGCCGAGAACCAACTGCCGTTCACCACCCGCTTCGAGGGCGACTTCCACGGCTCGATCACCCGCATCAGCAACTCGCTGATGACCTGCGACGAGACCAAGGCGCCCCTCGACCCCGAGCAGCCGCCCTGCGAGGACGCCCGCAAGGGCCTCGGCAGCCGGCCGATCAACAACAAGTACGAGATGAAGTACATCAACATCGACCCGGGCAGCGTCGGCCCGCTCGGTGACGCGATCTACTCCGCCAGCTCCGCCGACCTCGGCCTGATCGACGGCTCCACCGTCAAGAGCGCCCGGCTGTACTGGGGCGGCACCCGCGGCATCGACGACGTCGTGCTGCCGGAGGACCAGATCGACGAGGTCTACCTGAAGCTCCCGGGCGAGGGCCAGTACCGCAACATCGCCAACGACCAGCCCTCGATCGGCTACATCACCACCGACGTGGAGAGCAGCTACCAGGCCTCCGCCGACATCACCGACCTGGTCAAGCAGGCCGGCAACGGCACCTACACCGTCGCCAACATGGACTCGGTGGTGAAGCCGCACAGTTGGGGCGGCTGGACGATCGTGGTCGCGTACGAGAACGACTGCAAGCCGCTGCGGCACATCCACCTGTGGGACGGCTTCCGGGTCGAGCTGCCGGACAGCCCGCCGCGCGAGTTCGACCTCACCGGGCTGCAGACCCCCGCCACCGGCCCGGTCGCCGGCAAGCTCGGCTTCGTGGTCTACGACGGCGACCTCAAGTGGACCGGCGACACCCTCGCCATGAAGTCCACCAACGGCCCGCAGGCGCTCTTCTCGGACCTCAACCACGCCTCCAACGACGCCTTCAACTCCACCATCGAGGAGCTGACCCCGGCCGACCAGTTCATCCGCACCCCGTACAACCGCAAC
Source organism: Kitasatospora sp. NPDC036755 (assembly GCF_040636595.1). NCBI lineage: Bacteria > Bacillati > Actinomycetota > Actinomycetes > Kitasatosporales > Streptomycetaceae > Kitasatospora > Kitasatospora sp. NPDC036755. The sequence continues at coordinate 85 of NZ_JBEZUT010000331.1, read as the reverse complement.
AACTTCGGCTACGACTCCAACCGCTGGGACATCTCGCCGTTCCTGCGCAACGGGGACACCGACATCAAGATCCTCTTCGACACCG
>NZ_JBEZUT010000330.1:0-9762 GCF_040636595.1 Kitasatospora sp. NPDC036755 | reverse complement strand
CCAGGGCGGCGGCGTGGGCCTGGCCGGTGGCGTTGGGGTGCACCACGGCGTACCGGAGGGGGAGGACGCTGGTCAGCACGCCGTCGAGCCAGTGGGCCACCCGGCGGTCGACGAAGCCGAGCGCCTCCGTGAGGTGCTCCCACAGCCCGTGCGGCTCGACCTCCAGCTGGAGCATCACCCGGGTGGTGCCCTCGTCCACGGGGTGGAAGGTGACCACACCCCGGTGCCGCGCCGGCCCGGGGCCGCTGTCCCACGCCACCCGCTCCCGCTCCACCAGCTCCGTCGTCACGGCCTCGAACTCCCGCGGCCCGGCAGCCGTGCGCACCACCCAGCTGGTGCCGCGCTCCGAGCGGTCGACGCTGACCACCCCGCGCATGAACCGCGGGAACTCCTCGCACCTCACCCAGCTCCCGTAGACCGTGCCGAGCGGCGCCGCGACCTCGACGGACTCCTCGATCCGATGCATCGCTCCTCCTGACGTCCCGTCACCGGAGCCGCCCCGCCCGGGGCGGCCCGTGGAACGCGGTTGCCCCCTGCGCGGCCCGGTATGCACCGCGCGGCCCGCCCCCGCCGCCGCGCGCACCGGAATCCGCCCCGCCCCGCACCCCGCCCGGGGCCGCGGGCACCGGTGTCGGTGCTGGTCAGGGCTCCCCGGCGCTGTATAGCCTGACGGGGCGCCGGGCCGGACCGGCGAACGGAAGTTCGCCGACGAACCCCTCCGGCGGCGCGACCGGCACCCCCTGAAGGGCAGTGGCGTGGACTACGGACTGATGTCGTTCGGATCGGCGCTCGGCGAACCCGTCGCCGTCGCGGACGTCGCCGCGCAGTACACCGAGGACGTCGAACGCGTCCTCGCGTACGGGTACCGCGCCATCCACCGTAGCCCGGACGGCGTCGGACTCACCGACCTGGCCGTCGACGCCGCCCGCGCCGCCCTGGACGCCTCCGGCACCGACCCCGCCGAACTCGACCTGGTGGTCCTCGCCATCACCGACATCCCCGAGTACCTGTACTGGGACGCCGCCGCCGCCCTCCAGGCCCGCCTCGGCGCCCACCGCGCCGAAGCCGTCCTCGTCAACCAGGGCTGCGTCAGCGGGATCACCTGCTTCGACCTGCTCGCCGGCCGCTTCGCCACCCACCCCCAGTACCAGCGCGCCCTGGTCGTCGGCGCCAACCGCACCTGCGAACCGTACTGGAACCGGATGCACACCAACTCGCTGCTGTTCTCCGACGGCGCCGGCGCCGCGGTCGCCGGACGCGGCCACCCCGAACTGCGCTGGCGCGCCAGCGAGGCGATCAGCGACGGCCGCTACGCCGACCTCTTCCGGATGGACCAGGGCGGAGCGGCCGCCCCCTTCCGCGGCGGCCGGACACCCCCGCCGGCCCGCGACGCCTGGGAACTCATGGAGTTCTTCGACTACGACACCGAACGCTTCCAGGAACTCCTCGCACTGATGGGCGAACGGGTGCACGAGGTCGTCGCCCGGGCCTGCCGGCGGATCGGCGCCTCCGTCCCGGACCTGGCCCGGGTCGTCCTGCTCAACGACAACAACGGCACCCTGACCAAACTGGCCGACCGCCTCGGCCTGCCCGTCGAACGCACCAACCTCGACATCTCCCTGGCCCGCGGCCACTTCGGCGCCGCAGACCACCTCCTCGACCTCCACCACCACCACGCCTCCGGCCACCTCGGCCACGGCGACCTGATCGCCCTGGCCGGCATGGGCCGCGGCATGCACTGGGCCTGCACCCTGCTGGAGTGCTGACCGTGGCAACGGTGAACTCGCTTGCACAACCGGAAGGTTGGCCGTGCACATAGGCTATTGCCGGCCGCCGGACCGTCCCTATACTGCCGTTGCCCGTCGGCCAGAACCCGGCCGCGGGCATCCGCTGCCGCGCCCGGCCGGGCCGGGCGGCCGCCCGTACGAGGGAGAACCGATCATGGTCAAGCACTACCTCAAGTACGCCTTCAGCACCCTCACCGCCGCGATGTTCCTCCACATGGTCTGACCCGACCGACGGGCCGACCCGGTCACCGGGCCGGCCCGACCGGCGGTCCGACCCGGTCGGCGGGTCGGACCGACCGACCCCGGCCGGGGCCGGGTGGCGAACCGTCCGACCCTGGCCTGGGGAGAAACCGCTTGTTCGCGACCGCGCTGAGTCAACTGCGCTACGGCGCCGCCATCCTGACGAACCATCGGATACGCCCGAAAGACCTCGAACGCCTCTCCCGCGACCTCGTCGCCACCATCGCCGAATTCGGCGAACCCGGCGAGGACTCCGCCCTGCTGCCCGGCCGCGCCGGACACGTCGACCCCAAGGTGCGGCGCGAAGTCACCCGCCGCAGCCTGCGCGCCACCGCCGGCGCCGCCGCCCGGCACACCGCCCACTACCGCCGGCAGTTCGCCGAACTCGACCTCGACCCGGCCACGTTGGAACCCGAGGACTGGACCCGCGTCCCCGTCACCCCCAAACAGGCCCTGCGCGCCCTGCCCGCCGCCTTCGTCTCCGACGCCGCCACCCCCGCCCTGATGGCCCTCACCACCGGCACCAGCGGCACCCCCACCGCCGTCTGGTTCTCCCGCGCCGAACTCGAGTGCGCCATCGCCTTCAGCACCATCTCCGCCGTCCTCGGCCTCGGCCTGCGACCCCGCCACACCGTCGCCTACGCCGGCTGCTCCCGCGCCACCCTGCCCCTGGTCAACGCCGAGGAATCCGCCACCCGCGCCGGCGCCGGCTTCGTCCAGTTCGGCACCATCGGCCCCGCCGTCGCCCTCGACCGCCTCGCCGCCCCCCTCGGCCTGCCCGGCAAGGACCCCCGCATCACCCACCTCACCACCTCCGCCTCCTACCTCGCCGCCCTCGTCCAGGAAGCCGAACAACACCAGTGGCAGAGCGCCGACTTCGGCCTCCGCTCGATCAGCGTCGGCGGCGAGGTGCTCTCCGCGCCACTGCGCCGCCGCGCCGAAGCCGTCTTCGGCGCCACCACCACCTCCGCCTACCTGATGACCGAGATCATCCCCGCCGGCGCCACCCCCTGCACCCACGGCCACCTCCACCACACCACCGAGTTCGGCCACCTCGAAGTCCTCGACCCGCTCACCGGGCAACCCACCGCCCCCGGCGCCACCGGCACCATCGTGCACACCCCCTACGTGCCCTACCGCGACTGCACCCTGCTGCTGCGCTACGACACCGGCGACCTCGTCCGCCTGCCCGCCCAACCACCCACCTGCGAACTCGCCCACCTGCCCGCCACCTCCGAGATCCTCGGCCGCTGGAACGGCCCGCTCAGCACCACCGTCACCACCCGCGACGTCCTCGACCTCGTCGAAGCCGACCCCGAAATCCCGCTGCCCGCCCGCCACACCCTCACCGAAGGCCCCGACGGCCCCGGCGGACCCGCCCGCCTCCACCTGCTCGTCCACCGCCTGCCCGCCACCGCCCTGCACAGCCGCCTGGAGGACCGCGCCCGCGCCGCCGGCCTCCACCTGGCCGACATCGTCCTGCACGAGGACCGCGCCGCCATGCCCCCGACCGCACCCCTCCGCGCCGACCTGCGCGAACACACCTTCGACACCCCCGGCCGCGGAGGCACCGCATGAACGCCGACCCCGCCGCCCTGACCGCCCTCAGCGCCGCCGTCGCCGCCGAGACCGCCCTCGCCGCCCACTACCTCGCCCGCATCCGGATGCCCCGCCCCCCGGTCGGCGTCTACACCGGCGGCGACATCGCCGTCCTGTGCGCCGGCGTCGTCCTCGCCCCCCTCCTCTACACCGCCCTGCCCGGCGCCGCCGTCTCCGCCGTCTTCGGCCTCGTCGGCTGCCTGGCCCTCCAGTTCACCCTCGCCCCGCTGCTCGCCGGCACCCCGCTGCGCGCCACCCCCTGGTCCTGGGCCGCCGCCCTCACCGCCACCGCCGCCACCGCGCTCGCCGCCCTCACCGGCCACCCCGGCGCCGCCCGCGCCGGCAGCGACCTGATCATCGCCACCGCCGTCATCGGCGTCGCCAACCTCTGGACCCAGAGCGGCATGCGCTCCACCCACACCGCCGCCCTCGCCGCCGTCCTCACCGGCTACGACCTCGCCGCCACCACCCTCACCGACACCACCACCCGCTTCTTCGCGCAGGTCCAGGACCGCCCCTTCGCCCCCATGCTCGCCCTCACCGGCGGCCCCACCCCCGTCGCCGTCGGCCTCGGCGACCTCCTGCTGCTCGTCCTGTACCCGCTCGTCGCCGCCAAGGCCCACGGCCGCACCGCCGCCCTCACCGCCGCCCTCGCCGGCCTGCTCACCACCAGCGCCGTCAGCGCCTGCTTCGCCGCCGGCTGGCTCACCACCGGCTTCCCGCTGCTCACCGCCCTCGGCCCGCTGATCGTCGCCCAGCACCTGTACTGGCGGCGCCGCTCGGGCGGCGAACGCACCACCGCCCAGTGGCGCGCGGGCCACCCCCTCCCACTGCGGACCCCCGCCCACGCGCCCGGCGGCACACCCCCGGGCGCATAGCGACCGTCTCCTGGATCCTTACCGGGCTCCCCCCTGCCTTCGGCCGGGAAGACCCCCAAGGCACAAGCGCACCTCGCCGCGTTGTCGTCGGCCGCCGTACCGCCGCACGGGAAGTCGGCCCGGCCGACTTCCTACGCGGACAGTGGACGGGCTGCGCCCGGGCCGTCCCGAACACCGAGTGCCCTCCCGGCCCCTCCGGCCGGGACACCAAGGTGCGGGCGGGCTCGTGTGCGGGCACGCGAGCCCGCCCGAAGAGGAGCTTGGGCGGCCCCGGCCCTCGTGGCCGGGGCCGCCGAGTACGGACCCGACCGTCCGCTGCGCGGGAAGTCGGTGCGGCCGACTCCCCGCGCTCACGGGCGGGTTGCGAGGGTGCGGCAGCGGGTGAGGGCGTAGGTGATGCGGCGGTCGGAGGGGGCGGTGGTGGTGAGGAGTTCGCCGGCGGTGGTGAGGGTGGTCCAGTAGGTGGTGGGGTCGCCGGTACGGGGGAGGGGGTGGGTGGTGGTGAGGGAGAGGTAGGCGGCGGTGAGGTTGCCGGTGGTGAACCAGCGTTGGAGGCCGTGATGGTGGCCGGGGCGGATGCCGCCGAGGGCGTCGATGGCGGTGAGGAGGAGGTCGACGATGGTGAGTTCGGTGTCGGTGAGGGACTTGGGGATGTCGAAGACGCCGAGGGCTTCGAGGAGTTCACCGGTGTCGTTCTCGGTGTCGGGGCGCGGGTCGGCGAGGAGTGCGTCGTAGCAGTCGGCGAGGCGGCGGGTGGTCTCGGCGTGGGGGATGTCGAGGGCGAGGCAGACAGCGCGCGCGACGGGCAGGGGCGGGTGGCCGAGGCGGGCGATGAGGGCGTAGGTGGCGGCCGGAGTGGCGCCACGGGAGAGGGTGTGTCGGGCGAGGGTGGTGAGGTTCATGGTGACGTCTTTCAGGCGACGGGGGCGATGAGGGCCCAGACGAACTTGCCGATGCCACACGGGCGCACGGTGCAGCCCCAGCGTTCGGCGAGCTCGTCGACGAGGAACAGCCCGCGCCCGTGCTCGTCGTCGGGGGCGACGGTACGGAGGGACGGCTGCCCGGAGCTGGCGTCGTGGACTTCCAGTCGGAGGCGGGAGCCGGCGAGGGCGAAGTGGACCTCGATGTGCCGGTCGTCGGGCGCGTCGGAGTGCTGGACGGCATTGGCGAAGAGTTCGCACAACAGCAGCTCGGCGGTGTCGCGGTAGCGCTCCCCGAAGGGCAGCCCGGACAGGTAGGCCCGGAGCAAGTACCGTGCCAGCGGCGCGGATTCGATACGGGAATCGAGCCTGGCGACGAACGCACGGGGACGACAGCCAATGGGCATGGGGGAGCACCTCAGGGGACGGAGGGGGCGTGCGAAGAGCGCGCGCTCAATGCTGCGCGTGTGGCTGATCGCGCTTCCGGTCTGAAGACCCGGGACGCGAAGGTGGCGCGGGCCGCAGCATCGCTCCAATCGGTAGTGATGCGACTACCCAGCGCACTCAATCTCCTCTAGACTCCGGAACTGTTCAACTTGTCAACGCCGTTTGATTGGTAGGATGAGTAGCTTTGAACAAGCGTGAACTTGACCCTCAGGCTTCCCCGGCGGCTGAGTTCGGGGCCTTTCTCCGCGAGGCCCGCGAGCAGCGGGGCTGGACGCAGGACCATCTCGCGGGGCTGATCGGCTGTACGTCTTCCTTCATCTCGGCTCTTGAAAATGGTCGAAGGAAACCAACTCAACGCATCGCTCACGCTCTTGACCGGGCGTTTGACACATTGCAGGCCGGGACGTTCAAGTACAAGGCCAGCGACGTCAAGCACAGTGCGCTGCTGGAGGGGTTCGCCGAGTTCGTCGCCCAAGAGCGTCGGGCCGTTGAACTGCGGCTCTTCGAACTCGGTATCGTGCCGGGCTTGCTGCAGACGAGGGAGTATGCAACCGCCATCGCGGCGGGTGCCGTACGGCGGCGGAGCATCACGCAGGATCAGGCGGACGAGCGGGTGCGAGTCCTCATAAGCCGCCAGGCCGCCATGCGACGGGATCCGCCACCGCTGATCCACGTCGTCATGGACGAGAGTTGCATTCGTCGGTCCGTGGGCGGGGACGCCGTGATGGCTGCGCAGCTCGACCACCTGGTCGAGTTCGCCAGCGAGCCGACAGTCCGGCTCCAGCTGGCCCCGTTCACACTCGGCGAGAACAGGGCGTTCGATCTCCCGGTGTCCATCCTGACGTTGCCGGACCGGTCGCTGATCTCGTACGCGGAGAGTGCTCACCAGGGGCGCTTGGAGCGGGACATCAACGCGGTGACGGCAGAGCTGGCGGCCTACTATCAGCTGCAGACGCATGCCCTTTCACAGGCGGACTCGGTGGCGATGATCCGCGAGCTACGGAGGCGAGTATGACCCTCGATTGGTTCAAGTCCAGCTACAGCAGCAATGGCGGACAGTGCATCGAGGTATCCGACAGCATGCCCGGCGTCGTCCCTGTCCGCGACTCGAAGGACCCGGAGGGCCCTTCTCTGGCTTTCCCGGTCGGCGCCTGGTCGAGCTTCGTCATCGCCGTTCGCTCCGGAGAGTTCGGCGACGTCTGACGCATCATGTGTACCGGCCGAGGCCCCATTGCCCACCTACGGGCAATGGGGCCGCCGTCGTCCTTCAGTGCTTCTATCCTCCTGCACATGAGCAACAGTGCCGGGAAGTCCCGGTCAACGCCGCTCCACTCGGTGTCCGTCGCCGGAGTGGTGGTGCGTGAGGACGGCTGCGTGCCGGCGATTCGCCGGGCTGACAACGGAGCTTGGGAACCCCCGGGTGGCGTGCTGGAACTGGGCGAGGCCATCGAGGACGGCGTGCGCCGCGAGGTCTACGAGGAGACCGGGATCAAGGTCGGCGTGGAGCGGCTGACCGGGGTCTACAAGAACGTGAACCGGGAGATCGTCGCCCTCGTCCTTCGCTGCCGACCGGAGAGCGATCAGGCGCGGCTCTCGGAGGAGTCGGTCGAGGCCGCTTGGCTCACACCGGCCGAGGTGTCCGAGCGCATGGCCGAGGTCTATGCCGTGCGTGTCCTGGACGGGCTCCGGGGGCGACGCTGTACCGAGTGTCCGGACTCATGACGGCCGGCACCTGCTGTGACAGGTCAGGCAGTGGAGGTGGTGGATCATGTCCAGGCGTGACTACGTGGACGACCCTAACGCCCCGCAGGCGAACTCACTGGTTCCCGCCGCGTCCGTCGTGGTGGTCGACAACGCGGGCCGCGTCCTGCTCCAGCGCCGCACCGACAACGGGATGTGGGCCCTGCCGGGCGGCAGGATGGACATCGGTGAGTCTCTCGCCGGGTGCGGGATCCGCGAGACGCGCGAGGAGACCGGCATCGACGTCGAGATCACCGGGATCGTCGGCACCTACACCGACCCCCGTCATGTCTTCGCCTACGACGACGGCGAGGTCCGCCAGGAGTTCTCCATCTGCCTCCTCGCGCGCCCGCTCGGCGGCGAACTGCGGGTGTCCGACGAGTCCCACGAGGTGAGATGGTTCACCCCGGCCGAGACGGACGGGCTGCCGATGGTGTCGAGCATCCGCAGGCGGCTGGCCGACTGGCGATCCGGGGCGATCCCCGTGGTGCGTTAGCTACCTGCTGCCGAATCGATGGCGGCCCTGGGCGGCGCTCAACGCGTGATCTGAAGGAGGAACCGGCGTGGCGATCGAAGCGGAGCTCAAGGCCGTCGTACGCGACCCCGAACTCGTCCTCGCACGATTGGAGAAGTCGTATGGCGCCGGGCGCGCCGAGGTGTACCGCGACACGTACTACGACGCCCCGGACGGCAGCCTGATGGGAACTGACCGCGAGCTGCGGATCCGCACCGTTCATGGGCCCGACGACACTCGCACCGTTCTCACGTACAAGGGCGCGCGGGTGGACGAGGCGTCCGGGTCGAAGTGGGAGGCCGAGACCCGGGTGGAGGACGCCGAGGTGGCCGACGAGATCATCCGGGGCCTCGGCTTCACCCCGCGCATCCGGTTCGAGAAGCGGTGCCGCAACTACGACTTCGAACGCGGCGGTCGGCGCTTCCTCGCGACGCTCGTCCGCGTGCCGGAGATCGACGCGACGTTCATCGAGGTCGAGACCGCTGAGGTCGCCCAGCACGGCCTCGGAGCGGCGCTGGACGCCGTGCGGGCCGTGCTGGCGGAGCTCGGGATCAGCGAGGACGACCTGACAACGGAGCTGTACACGGACGCGGTGGCGGCAGCTCGCACCTGATTCCGACGGCACGTGGGCGGCCAGTGCGTGTCACGCCTGCGCATTCTCCTTGATGGTGACGGCCTTTCACGGGGGTCCCGTCGAGAGCTGGAGTCTGTGGACCACGGTCTGCGGGTAGGCGGCTACTGCAACAACCGATCCAGCAGCGAAGGACAGCCATGGCGGACGACAAGCAGGTGAGGAGTACCGCGAGCTACCTGTTCGAGGCGGGCGTGCTCAAGCGGGCGCTGACCATGACGTCCCTGGAGTGGCAGAAGGTCTACCTCACGTGATGCTGCCGGCGCTCGCCGGTTGCGTTCGTGGCCGATGGCCGGGCCTCGGCTCTGTACCAGCAGATTTCGGCGCTTGACGGCGCCAACTGACGAAGGAGTACCGCATGGCGTCCGATGGGCAGATCTTCCGCGAAGCGTGGATCGCCGGGGTGTCGAAGCACTACCCGGGCGAGCCGAAGGCAGGCTATGTCGCCGCGTGGGCCGAGACTCCCGAGTGGGAGCGCGAGTGTGCCGCCGCTGTCTTCGGCCAGGTCCGCGACTTCATCGCCGTGAGTGGCGGCAGCACGTCCAAGCTCACTCGGGAGCAGAAGGGCCGGTTCGTGGCGACGTGTTGGATCGCCCAGATCCACAAGCACATCGAGAGTCCGAAGCCGGGCTATGTCGCCGACTGGGCCGATCTGCCGTCGTGGCAGCAGGAGACCGATGCGGACATCTTCGAAGCGATCGAAGGCGTCCATCCTTGAGTACTGCCGCGCTCCTGTCTCCGGTTGGTGGCGGGAGCGTGGGAAGTCGGTGGGGCCGACTTCCCACGCAAGGGCGGGGGGTGTGCGTGGTGCGGGGGGCGGGGCTTCGTGCGGGAAGGGCTCGCACTCCCTGTAGTCGGTGTGCTACTTTCCGCATCATCAACGGAACATAGGAGACCCCGGCGGTGGTGGAACACCCCGGGGTCGGGCACCAGGAGCAGCAACTCCAGATGCGGATTCATCGTAGCGTGCACAGGCGCGCGTTCACCGTCATGCCGAACGTCCTGT
>NZ_JBEZUT010000329.1:0-9777 GCF_040636595.1 Kitasatospora sp. NPDC036755 | reverse complement strand
CCCTGGGCGTGGTCTCCACCGTGCTCAGCGAGACCGCCCTGTCCTTCCTCGGCTTCGGCGTCCAGACCCCCGACGTGTCGCTGGGCACGATGCTCTCCGACGGTCGACGCCGCCCTCCGCCCAGTCCGCGTGCGGCGTCGGCGCGTCGACGTGCAGGGTGCGCGGCAGCACGCCGTGCCGCATCGCCATGACCATCTTGATCAGGCCTGCGGCCCCGGCGGCGGCCTGGGTGTGGCTGATGTTGGACTTGATCGAACCCAGCTGCAGCGGCGCGGCCCCGTCCGCGCGGCCCCGGCCGTACGTGGCGAAGAGCGCCTGGACCTCGATCGGGTCGCCGAGCGTGGTGCCGGTGCCGTGGCCCTCCACCGCGTCCACGTCGGCCGGTGCCAGCCCGGCGTCGGCCAGCGCCTGCCGGATGACCCGCTGCTGGGCGGGGCCGTTGGGGGCGGTGAAGCCGCTGGAGGACCCGTCCTGGTTGACGGCGCTGCCGGCGATCACGGCGAGCACCGGGTGGCCGTTGCGGCGGGCGTCGGAGAGCCGCTCCAGCAGCAGGACGCCCGCGCCCTCGGCGCAGCCCGTCCCGTCGGTGGCGGCCGCGTACGACTTGCAGCGGCCGTCGGCGGCCAGGCCGCGCTGCCCGCTGAAGTAGACGAACATGTCGGGCCCGGCCATCACCGCGACCCCGCCGGCCAGCGCGAGGTCGCACTCCCCGGCGCGCAGCGAACGGGCGGCCAGGTGCAGGGCGACCAGGGAGGAGGAGCAGGCGGTGTCGACGCTGACGGCCGGCCCCTCCAGGCCCAGGGTGTAGGAGACCCGGCCGCTGACCAGGCTGCCGCCGCTGGTGGACCCGGCGTCCACGCCGAGCCCGTAGTCGTGGTACATCACCCCGGCGAACACCCCGGTGGCGGAGCCGCGCAGCGCCGTGGGGTCGATCCCGGCGCGCTCGAAGGCCTCCCAGGAGATCTCCAGCAGCAGTCGCTGCTGGGGGTCCATCAGCTGGGCCTCCGCCGGGCTGATCCCGAAGAAGCCGGGGTCGAACAGCCCGGCGTCGTGCAGGAACCCGCCGTGCCGGGTGTAGGAGCGGCCCGGCCGGCCGGGCTCCGGGTCGTACAGCGCCTCGGTGGCCCAGCCGCGGTCGGTGGGGAACGGGGTGATGGCGTCGACGCCGTCGGCGACCAGCCGCCACAGTGCCTCGGGGGAGTCGACGCCGCCGGGGTAGCGGCAGCCCATCGCCACGATCGCGACCGGCTCCTCGGCGGCCGCCCGGGCGGCCTCGGCCTCGGCCAGCCGGCGGCGCGTCTCGCGCAGGTCGGTGGTGGCGCGCTTCAGGTAGGCGAGCAGCTGCGCCTCGTCACTCATCGTCGACTCTCTCCCCGTGTCGGCGCGCTGCCGCCGTCGTCCGAACTCTGGTGTGTCTGAGGGCCCCTGGGGGGCCTGGTGGTCGCCCGGCCGGTGGCGGGCGGGCTGCCCGGTGCCGGCTCCGGCGGCGCCGTCGGTCGTGGCGACCGCGCCGCCGGAGCCGCCGTGCCGCTACCGGGCGGGGTCGGCGGCCGGCCGGACCGGCGCCAACTGCGGGAACTGGCCGAGCGCCTGGGCGTCGGTGAGCGGCGGGCGCTGCGGTCCGCGCATCACCGCGAACATCACGGAGGGCGCCATCATCGCGGTCATCGGTGCGACCAGCGTCGAGATGTCCTGCATCCGGCGCGCCACCATCGGGTTGTCGGCGACGGTGCGGGCGAAGCGGACGCCGAACTTGCGCTGGCCCTCGCCGCCGCTCAGCTTCAGGTTGGTCTCGACGCCGGGGAACCAGCGGTCGTTGGTGATGGCCATCTGCCACGGGCCGGCGCCGATCCGGGCGACGGCCTTCTGCACCCGGCGGGCCAGGCCGGGGACGAGCCCGGTCTTCTCCAGCTGGGTGCGCAGCGCCAGCGCGCCCATCGCGGCGACCGACATGCCGGTGCCGAAGTTGGGGCTGAGGACCATCACCGAGTCGCCGAGCGCGAGGAAGCCCTCGGGCATCCGCGCCTTCTCGAAGCGGCGCCGCCGGTTGGCCAGGCCGCGCGAGGCGCGCATCGGGGTGACCGGCTCGGCCATGGCGAGCAGGTCGCCGATGACGGAGTGGCGCATCGCGCGGGCGAAGTCGAGGAACTCCCGCTCCTCGGTGGGCGGGTGGTTGCCGCGGGTGCCCATCAGGGCGACGATCCAGCGGCCGTCCTCCTGCGGCATCAGGGCGCCGCCGGCGGCGTGCGGGCCGTTGCCGGGGCGGGTCTGCACCAGGATCCCGGGGAAGTCGTCGCCGAAGCCCTCGGGCACCAGGTAGGAGCGTCCGACGTAGGCCAGCCCGGTGTCCAGGCGGTCCTCGTGGACCGGGCCGGCGCCGAGGTCGGCCAGCCACTGCGGGGCCTTGGAGCGGCTCCCGGTGGCGTCGACGACCAGGTCTGCGGTGAGCGTGCGGACGGTGCCGTCGGCGTCCTCCACCTGCGCGCCGGTGACCCGGGCGGCGGTGCCGGTGAGTCCGGTGACCTTGGTGCCGGTCAGCACCTCGAGGGTGCCGGCGGCCAGTGCGAGGCGGCGCACGGTGTGGTCGACCAGGGGCCGGCTGCAGGCGATGGTGTAGGCGTCGCCGTCGGTGCTCCGGCTCCAGCCCTCGGCGCCGAGCAGCAGGAACTGGCCGACCTTCCGGTGGTGCGCCCCGGCCCGGTACAGCGCCTCGGTGGTGCCGGGCAGCAGCGCGTCCAGCGCCTGGGCGCCGCCGGCCATCAGCAGGTGGTTGTGGTGCGCCTGGGGCACCCCGCGCCGGCCCTGCGGGCCGTCCGGGTACTGGTCGCCCTCGACGACGGTGACGGAACCGACGTGGGGCAGGAGGGCGACGGCGGCGGTCAGGCCGGCCAGGCCGCCGCCGAGCACGAGGGCGGTGGTCACTTGACGACCTCCCCGGCCTCCAGGCGGCGCTTGGCCTCGGCCTCCAGGAAGTGCAGGCTCTCGACCATCTCCTCGCGGGTGGACTTGAGGAAGAAGGCGCGGAAGAACGGCACGAAGCCGCCGTGCACGGCCACGTCGCGGGTGATCTCCACCCGGCCGTCGGGCAGCACCTCGAAGCGGTTGTCGATGCACATCTTGCCCATGGGCATCTTGGTGGTGGTGGAGAAGGACTTCTCGACCTCGACGGCGTCCACGGTGAACGGGGCGCCGCCCTCGCCGGGGGTGCCCTTGGGCTTGTTCCAGCCGGTGGCGCCGACCACGAAGGGCCCCTCGAAGCCGGTCTTGACGTAGTGCTCGTCCCACTCGGGCCAGGAGGCCACATCGGTGATGGTCTGCCAGATGGCCGAAATATCGCCACTGATGACCGCCGACACGCTGAAGTTCAGAGCCATGGGTACCGCGACAGCCTCTCGTCGGAAGGTGAGGGACGGTGCATCGAAACGGGGAGGGAAGCGGTGCATCGCCGCAGGGTGCGCCGGGCAGGCAGGAATCGGGGGATCTCGGGAAACGCGCAGGTAGCGCCGGGCGCCCATTCAAGCCAGCCGGGCGGTGCGGCTGCCAGTGGATCCGCCCCCTAAACAGACCCCCGGCACCCCTAACCGCCCGCCCGTCGGCGCAGGCCACGCCCGGTGGGGCCGGTCACCTGCCGCGACCCCTTCCCCCTTACCCCGGTCGGCCCGCCGCCCCGTCCGCCGGAGGGCGGCCCCTAGCAGGCGGGGCGGGCCGGTGACCCCTAGATGTGCGGCGGGCGGCCCGGCGGGCCCGGACCGGGGTTGGAAAGGCACCCGCGCGTGGCGCACGGTGGGTCGGTGCTTACGTCGACCGATCACCTGTCCGGCCCCATCGGGGGAACGGCCCCCGTCGGGGGGATGCCCTTCGCGCAGGGCGCGCCCGCCGTGCCCGGGCCGCTGCGCTACGAGCTGCTCGGCCCGCTGCGCGTGGTGGACGAGCACGGCGAGCACAGCCCGAGCGCGTACAAGGTGCGGCTGCTGCTGGCGACCCTGCTCGGCCGGGCGGGCCAGGTGGTCACCATGGAGCAGCTGGTGGAGGCGGTCTGGGGCGATCGGGCCCCGACCCGGGCGTCGGCCAACGTGCACGTGTACGTGTCCCAGCTGCGCAAGTTCCTGCACCGGGACGGCGTGACGCAGACCCCGATCGCCACCCAGCCGCCGGGCTACCGGATCACGGTGGCACCCGAGTCGATGGACCAGTTCCGCTTCCGCCGCCTGGTGCAGGAGGGCCGCGGCCACGCCCGGGCGGCCCGGCACGAGGACGCGGCGACGGCCTTCGGCGCCGCGCTGTCGCTGTGGCGCGGGCCGGCCCTGGAGGGCCTGCGGGACAGCGCGCCGCTGGACACGCTCGCCTCGCGCCTCGACGAGGACCGGCTGGAGTGCATCGAGCTGCTGGCCGAGTCGGCGCTCGCGCTGGGCCAGCACCGCGAACTGATCGGGCTGCTGTACGCCGCGATCGACGAGAACCCGCTGCGCGAGCCGTTCTACCGCCAGCTGATGCTGGCGCTGTTCCGTTCGGAGCGGCAGGCGGAGGCGCTGCAGCTCTACCAGCTCGCCCGGCGTACGGTGAGCGACGCGCTGGGCGTCGAGCCGTGCCGCTCACTGCGGGAGCTGCACCAGGCGATCCTGGAGGACGACGACCGGCTCTACCTCCGGACCGGGGCCTGAGGGCCTCCGTACCGGATCCGGGGAGCCGTGCCGCCGTCCCCGCCTCACCCGACCGGCCCGCCGGCCGGCGCCGGGCCGGGCGCTCAGGCGCGCGAGCCGGTGACCTTCGCCTTGCCGAACGCGCCGAGCTTGACGTCACCGATCAGGGTGTCGCCGGTCACGGTCAGGGTGTAGCGGCAGTCCATCGGCATCGGCTTGACCAGGCGCACCTTGAAGGTGATCACGTTGTCCTCCAGCTTGCCCTCCTGCAGCGCCAGCGTGGTGCCGGCCGAGGTGCTGGTGCCGGTCAGGTCGTCGCCGTCGGCGACGATCAGCAGCGCGGCCTCCTGCCGGCCGATCGGGGTGTTCACGGAGATGTTCCACTTGCCGGCGACGTCCATCGAGCCTCCATAGTCGGGTGTTGGCCCGAGCCTAGGAGCCGGTCCTAGACCCGCCCTTGGCCCGGCCTAGCCCTCGCCTTGCGCCGGTCTAAAGCCGTCCGTCCGGAGCCGTCCGGAGCCGTCCGGGGCCGACCGGGGCCGGCTCCGGACGGAGGGGCTCAGTCGCGCATGAACACCACGCGCCGCGCGGTGCCCGGCTGGCCCGGCACGGAGGCGTTCATGGCGGGCCGGCCCGCGGGGACGGCGCGCTCGCGGCCCCAGGTCCGGATGTCCTCCAGCTGCTCCGGGTTGGTGCGGCTGAACGGCGTCATGTTGGTGAAGGTGTCCAGCACGAAGGAGAGGTCGGGCTCGGCCGAGCCGCCGTCGAGGTGGACCTGGGCGGCGACGTCGTGCAGCGCGGCCTCGATGTCGGAGCCGGCGAAGCCCTCGGAGAGGTCGACCAGCCGCTCGACCTGGTCCGGTTCGGGCTCGATCCGCAGGTAGCGCCGGTAGTACAGCTCGATGATCTCCTTGCGGTCCTGGTCGTCCGGCAGGTCGACGAAGAACAGCTCGTCGAAGCGGCCCTTGCGCAGCAGCTCCGGCGGCAGGCTCCGGACGTCGTTGGCGGTCGCGACCACGAACGCGCGCGACTGGGACTCCTGCAGCCAGAACAGGAACTGGCCGATGATCCGCTGGGGCACGCCCGACATGTCGTGCCCGCCGGCCAGCCCCTTCTCGATCTCGTCGATCCAGAGCACGCACGGCGACACCCGGTCGGCCGTCTCCAGCGCCTCCCGCATCCGGCCCTCGGACTCGCCCAGGTACTTGCCGTGGATGCTGGCCATGTCGAGGCGGTAGAGCGGCAGTTGCCACTCCGAGGCGATCGCCTTGGCGGACAGCGACTTGCCGCACCCCGGTACGCCCACCAGCAGGACGCCGCGCGGCGGCCGCAGTTCGGTGCCGCGCAGGTCCGCGTGCATCAGCTGGTGCTTGCGCTTCAGCCAGGCGCGCAGGCTGGACAGGCCGCCGACCGAGTACTCGGAGGACTTCAGGTGGACCCGCTCCAGGCCGGCCAGGTCGCTGAAGATCCGGTCCTTGGCCCGGGCCAGCGCCAGGACGTCGTCCGCCTCCACCGAGCCCTTGGCGACGATGGTGGCCATCAGGTTGACCGCCTCGCCCTCGGTCACCCCGATCAGGAACTCCGAGGCCCGCCGCACGTCGTCCTCGGTCCAGCTGATCGGGACGACGCCGTGGTGGTCGTCCAGGAAGCTCCGGACGATGTCGTACATCTCCTCCGTGGTGGGCAGGTCGAGCTGCAGGCTCATGCCGAGCCGCTGGAGGCCGCTCCAGATCGGGTTGTCGGTGATGAGCACGATGCTGCCGGCGTTGGAGTCGGCGAGCCGGGCCAGTTCGGCGACGTGGCGGGCGGTCGGGCTGTCGACGTCCAGGCCGTCCGGGTCGACCAGCACCAGCGTCGCCTGCGGGCGGGCGGTGAACTGGGAGGCGGCGAACTCCATCGCGCCGACGAACGAACGGTCGTCCTGCATGGGGCTGTTGGTCCGCAGGTCGCGCAGGCCGGTGGCCCGGGTGTAGACCCAGAAGGGCAGGTTGCCGCTGCGGGACTGGGTGGCGACCTCGCGGACGAGGCGCAGCGCGCGCTGCTGCTCGATGGTGCGCAGGCCGATGACCGGCACCCGGGCGGTGAGGTAGCTGCCGAGGTCCCGGCGGCTGTCGGCGTAGTTGGGCATGAGGGCCTTCCGGCGTCGGGGGAGGGGCGGGTCAGCCGCGGACGATCCGGCGGCGGGGCGGGGCGGCGGGGTCGTACGACCAGCCGTCCCGGGAGGCCGGGGCGGTCTCGGCGATCACCGCGGTGAGCGGGTTGTCGCGCAGGGTCCGGCGGCGCTCCTCCAGCCAGCCCGGATCGACGTCGAGCGCCGCGAGCCGGTCCAGCTCGCCCTCCTGGTCGGTCTGGAAGCGGCGGATCCGCTCGTCCACCACCTCGGTCAGCCGGGTGCGGAACTCCTCGTCCAGGCCGGGGTGCTCGGCCAGGGCGCGGACGGCCCGCAGGCCGGTCCTGGCCTGGGCCAGGGCCCGGCCGGCGCCGAACTCGTCGGGTGCGGCGTTGAGCGCTGCGGTCAGCGCGTCGGACCAGTCCTGGAGCCGCCGGGTGAGCGCCTCGGTGACGCGCACCCGGAACCGCTCCCGGGTGTCCTCGGGGAAGTCCTCGAGGACGAGCGGCGGCAGCCCTTCGGCGGCCTCCGGCGCGCCCCGGGCCCAGCGTTCCAGGAAGTCGGCCCAGGCCCGGTAGGAGCCGCCGGAGCCCAGCAGGCCGGTCACAGCCCGGTGCCCGGGCGGCGCACGGTGAGCTCGCCCGGCGGCAGCGGCTCCCAGTCGGGCAGGCCCTCGACGAGCCGGCGCAGCCGGCTGGTGGCGCGGTCGGTGGAGGGGCGGGGGCTGGCGGCCCACGGGGAGCCGGCGGCCGGCGGTCGGCGGGGCGGCGGCGGGGGAGGGGTGGTCACCGGTGGCTCCCTTGCTGGGTCTGGTGGTCCTTGGTGAGGACGGTGCGTCCGTCGAAGGGGGAGGGGCCGTGGGCGGCCCCGGCGAGCGAGGCGATCATCGCGCGGGTCTGCTGCTCGACGGCGTCGGCGGCCCGGTAGCGGGACTCCCAGTCGGTCAGTTCCGCCGCCGCGGCGCGCAGTTGCAGCAGGGACTCCTGCTTGGCCTGTTCCAGCAGCCGGCGGGCCGAGCCGACGACCCGGCGGCCGGCCTCGTTCCTCGTGTGGAGGACCAGCCCCCAGATCCCGCCCACGACCGCGGCGGCGATGAAGGCGAACCCCGCGTTGACGCCGGTGAACACCAGCAGGATCATCGCGACCGCGGCGACCAGCGGCACCAGCTTGCGCTTCAGCGGGTACGCGAGGGCGGCGAGGAAGGGCTGGGCGTGCCGGTCCCAGTGCTCGGCCAGCGAGTGCTCCAGGACCTCCAGCGGGGTGGTGAAGGCGCCGGTCCACGGCGGCAGCTGGAAGGTCTGCGCGCCGACGTTGTGGGAGGAGCCGAGCACCGCGTGCACCTCGGGCGGCACGGCCCGGCGGTAGGCGAGGGCGAAGGAGGCGTGGGCGTCGGCGAACCACTCGTGGCAGGCGGCGACGGCCAGCCGCTGGGTGGCGGCGGAGGCGCCGATGGCGCTCGGGTTGAGCGCGGCGGTGGACTGGACGGTCAGGTAGTCGAGCGTCTCGTCCAACGAGGCCGCGTCGACCTCGACGGCGTGCCGGGCGCGGTCCAGGTCCCCGTCGTGGTCGACCACCGCCTGGTTGAACGCCAGGTCGCGCCGGAGCGGCAGCTCCTCGTTGTCGTACTCGGACACCAACCGGTCGAGGATGTCGTCGATGGCGTCCTCCAGCCGGTCCGAGGCCTCGCTCTCCCGGGCCATCATGGCCGTGTACTTGTCCAGTACCCGCTGGTGCGCGCGGGCGCCGGACAGCGCCGCGTCGAGCTGCGGCCACTGCGGGGAGAGCGCCGCGAGCCGGGGGAACTCCGGCTGGGCGGTGGGCGTGCGCAGCGACTCGATCTCGGCGAGCCAGCGGCGGACCTGGGCGGCCCGGGCCTCGTCGTCGCCGAGCAGCGTCGCCCGCCAGCCGGAGAGGGTCTCCTGGAGCAGCTCGCGGCCGGCCGCGCCGAACGCGCCCTGCGAGAGCGACTCCAGGATGACGGCGAACTCCCGGCCCAGCCGGGCCGGGTCCTGGGCGATCAGGTAGTGGCGCAGCCAGCGCACGGCGACCGCCTGGCGCCGCTGGCGGCGCAGCACCAGGGCGAAGAGCAGCGAGGTGCGTTCGGGCGAGCGCCGGAAGGCCTCGTCGATCGCCCGGTCGCAGAGCGTCCGGTCGTCGGCGGCCCAGGCGGCGAGGGCGACCAGGGCCGGCGCCAGCCAGTAGCGCGGGGTCTGGATCATCAGCTGTTCGCTGACCGTGCGCACGGTGTCCTCGGAGACGAGGCCCGTGTCGAAGGCCTGGAGCATGCCGACGGCGGTGCGGCGCACGGTCTTGTGGTGGCCGAACTCGTGGTCGAGCTTGTCCTGGACGACGCCGATCCTGGTCTCCGCCCGCTGGACGGCGGCGGTCAGTTCGAACCGCTGGGCGAAGGCGAGGAACTTGTTCTGCAGGTCCTGCAGTTCGCCGCGGGTCTGCTGCTGGGCGGCGTTCACGGCCGTCACCTGGCCGGAGACCGCGCCGACCTGCTCGCCCAGCCGGACGACCATGTTGTTGACCTGCTGGACCTGGCCGCGCAGATAGTGGTCCACCTCGGTCATGCTTCGCTCCGATCGGTGCAGTGCGTGTGCGAGTGAGGGTGCGTGTGCGGGTGAGGGGGTGGGGTGCGGCTCACGGCCGGACCACCGTGCCGTCCTGGAGGACGGGCAGGACGAGGCCGCTGCCGTACACCTCGACGTAGGCGTAGGCGCCGGTGCGCACGATCATGCGCGCCGCCCCGAACGGCTCGGGGACCTGGTCGCCGGGCGCGAAGTGCTGCAGGATCACGCGGAACAGGTCCAGCCGGTGGTCGACGAACGGCGGGCCGAGGTAGCAGGTGGCGAGGAAGCCCAGCGGCACGTCGCCGTAGGCGGCCTGGTAGTGCTCCTTCAGCCAGTCGGACAGTTCGGCGCAGGCGGCCGGGTCCAGCCCGGCGTCCAGGCGGCGCACCGCCCGGAGCAGGTCGGCGGGCCGCGGCCGCAGCTGGTCCGCGGTCGCGCCGGACCGCACGGC
>NZ_JBEZUT010000328.1:0-9801 GCF_040636595.1 Kitasatospora sp. NPDC036755 | reverse complement strand
GCTCGGGTTGTACGACTCGCCCTCGACCACCGCGGAGACGATCGTGGACGGCCGCTGGTCCAGCGCGGCGGCCAGCATCGAGCGCCAGCCGGTGACCAGCTGGGCGCGGATGCGGGCGGGCACCTCGGGGGCGAAGCGGGCCAGGTAGTGGTCCAGGTGGGTCTCGTCGCCGGCGAGGAAGGGCAGGTCGAAGACCAGCAGTTTGCGTACCGCGAGCAGCGGGACGGGGGCGCGCAGCGGCCGGAAGGAGTGGTTCCACAGGCCGGGTTCCTCGCAGACCGGGTGGAACTGGCCGATCATCAGGCCCTGTTCGACGAACTCGTCCTTGGCCTTGCGCTGGAGTTCGTCCAGCACGGTGGAGTCCTCGCGGTCCAGCTGGGGCATGACCAGCAGCACGGTCAGCAGTTCGCGGTCGGACTCCTGGGTGAGCTCGGCGAGCAACTCGTCGTAGTGGGAGCGCAGTTCGGCGACCAGGGCGGGCAGGTCCCCGTCGGGGGCGGCGTCGGCGACGGCGATGTGGAACAGGCCGCGGCGCAGCGAGGGCTGGGTGTAGGGGCAGACCGGGCCGCTGCGGCCGAGGTCGGGGTGGGCGGTGGTGAGGAAGGCGCGGGCCCAGGCGAGGGTCTCGGCGGCCTCGGGGCGTGCGGTGGCGTGGCCGGCGTCGATCTGCGCGGCGCTGTACAGGTGCAGGGCCGAGGCGGCGGGGGCGGCGGGGGCGGTCATCGCGGTCCCCTCCACACCGGGGCCAGGCGGGGGCCGCCGCCGGGCAGGGCGATGGCCTCGCCGAAGCGGGCGAAGCCGCCGGCGGCGAGCAGGTGGGCGCCGCCGGGGGAGCTGGTCTCGGCGTAGGCGGCCTGGCCGGCGGTGTCGACCTCGGTGAGGAAGGCGTGCAGCAGGGCGTGGCCGGCGCGGGTGCGGCGGTCCTCGGGGCGTACGCCGACGAAGGCGAGGTAGTGGTGGGAGCGGTGGCGCGGGTGGCGCAGGGTCTGCAGGCGGGTGATGGCGGCCAGGCGGCGGGAGCTCTCGCCGTGGCCGTCGGCGTCGATCGCCTCGGCCAGGGCGGCGCCGGCGGTGCCGCCGTGCAGGCGCGGGTCGTCCCAGCGGCCGGGCGGCAGGAACAGCAGCGCCCCCAGCGGCTCCCCGTCCTGCGGCCCGCCGGGCCCGTCGGCGCCGTCGGCAGCGGAGCCGGTGGCGGAGTCGGTGGCGTGGTGGGCGACCAGGACGCCGCGGTGGGCCAGGCACTGGTCGACGTGGACGCGGAAGAAGGCGGGCAGGACGCGGGCGCGGTGTTCGGGGTCGGGGAAGGCCCAGAGCATCAGCGCGTCGTCGGCGAAGGCGGCGGCGAGCACGGCGGCCAGGGCGTCGCGCTCCTGCGGGCGTCCGGGGCGTACGACGCTCCGCCCGGCGGGCGATACGGCGGGCGACGCTGCGGGCGACGCGGTGGGTGGTGCGGCGGTCCGTAAGACGGTGCCCGCGGCGGGCAGGGCGGTGGCGGTGGTCAACGGGCACTCTCCTCGAACGAGGGGGCGGACGGAGGGGAAGGCGGGTCAACGGTCACATCGGTGGACACGGAAGCAGCGGAAGCAGCGGAAGGAGCGGCAGGAGCGGAAGGAGCGGCAGGAGAAGCGGGCGGCGCGGTGGCCGAGGCGGCCAGGGCGGTGACGCGCGCGTGCAGCGGCGCCACCCACTCCTCGGCCTCCGGCTTGATCAGCACGCTGCGCAGGACCCGTGCCCCGTCGGCGTCCGCGCGCGTGCCGGGGTGGCGGCGGGTGAAGTCGGCGGCGTCCACGCGCAGCACGCTCAGGTAGACGGGGTCGTGTTCGTCGGCCATGCCCCGGCGCAGGACGTGGTCGCTGGCGGCGTCGATCGCCGACAGGGCGGGCGGGCGGGGGCCGGGGACGGTGGGGAAGTAGGTGACGATGTCCAGCTGCGGCTTCTGATGGAGCGTCAGTTCCTCGCTGGTGTCGATGAGTTCGGCCCATGCGAGGGCGGCGCGGCGGGAGGCGGCCAGTCCGGCGCCCAGCCCCTGGGGGGTGAGCGGCAGCAGTTGCAGGGTCAGCCACAGGGCGGCGGCCGAGGCTCCGGCGCGCGAGCACTCCAGGCTGATCTCGCCCAGGTGCAGTTCGGCGTCGGTGAAGTAGGTGTACGGGGAGTCGTGGGCGAAGTGGCGTCCGATGCCGGGGTCGGCGAACAGCACCGCCCCGCAGCCGTAGGGCTGCAGGCCGTGCTTGTGCGGGTCGACGGTCACCGAGTCGCAGCCGGCGATCGCCCGCCACGGCGCGGTGTCCACGCCGAGGGAGGCGGCCAGGGCGTCGTCGGCGGCCAGCAGGGTGAAGAACCCGCCGTAGGCGGCGTCCACGTGCACCCGCGCCCCGTGGCGGCGGGCCAGCGGGAGGATCTCGTGGACCGGGTCGACGGCGCCGGCCCCGGTGGTGCCGCAGGTGACCACGACCGTGCCCACCCGTCCGGTGCGCAGCAGTTCCTCCAGCGCGCCGACGTCCATGCGGCCCTCGGCGTCGGCGGCCACCGCGTGGCCCTCGACGCCCAGGACGTGGCACATCCGGCTGTGGGTGTAGTGGGCCTGGCCGCTGTAGGCGACGCCGCGCCCGGGGTGGCTCTGGCGCGCCACGTACAGCGCTTCGAGGTTGGCGATGGTGCCGCTGCTGGTCAGGTGGCCCACGTGGGCGGGCAGGGCGAACATGGCGGCGAGCTGCGCGACGCACTCGCGTTCCATGTCGTTGGTGGCCGGCCCGCCCTCGTAGGCGTGGTTGTTGGGGTTGAAGCGCATCGCCGTCAGGTAGCCCACCACGGCCGCCGGGTGCGGCGGTTTGACCATCTGGCCGGCGTAGCGCGGGTGGAAGAACGGGTAGTTGTGCTCCAGGCGCTTGGCGAAGCGCTCGAACGCGGCGGCGAAGTCCGCCTCGTCCACCAGGTGGGAGGGGTGGGGGCGCAGCGGCCCGAACCGCTCGCCCCACCGCTCGGCCACCTCGGCCGCCCTCGGCAGCCAGTACCGCAGGTCCACGCTCCGGCCCTTCCCCTCAGTGCTTCGTGCGGGGTGCCGGCGCGTGGGTGAGCAGCACGCCGGGCCCCTGGCGAGTACGAGCGTTCACCGCGTGCCGAGTCCTCGTGAGCGTTCTTCCGGCTCTTGAGCGTTCCTCGACCGCGTCCGCTGCCACGGTGGCGAGCACCCGCAAGGCGCCCGCAACACCCGCAGCTCACCCACCGCCGCGCCCGCCGGCCCCACCCGCCCCGCCGCCGCCGCATCCGCCGCCGCACCCGCCCGGTCCGCCCGGCCGTCGCCCGGCGGGCGGGCCCGCTCAAGCCGGACCCCACCGGCACCCGAGGCGGCGCTGCTGCAATCACCCCCGGACGAGGGCCGCCCGCACCCACCCGGGGCGGATCCGGGGGACCGCACGCGGGAGGAACGACGCGATGGTGACCAGACGCAGGATGATCGGCGCCGCCCTGGCGACCGGGGGAGGAGTCCTGCTGGTGCGCACCACCGTGCGCCCGGCCGCCTCCACCCCCGCCACCGCCCCCGCCGCCGCGGCCGCGGGCCAGGACGCGGGCCACGCCCACCCGGTGGGCGCCGCCCTGCCCGACCCCGGCCCCGACACCGGCCCCTCGCTCGCGGAGAAGTTCACCACCGCGCTGCCGCTGCCCCCGGTGCTCAGCCCCGTGTCCACCGACGGCGGCGCCGACACCTACGCGGTGACCATGCTGCGCTCCTACGCCCGCATCCTGCCCGGGCGCCGCACCGAGGTCCTCACCTACAACGGCGCCTTCCCCGGCCCCGTCATCCGCGCCCGCTCGGGCCGGCCGGTGATCGTGCGCCAGACCAACCTGCTGGACGACCCGGTCTCGGTGCACCTGCACGGCTCCGCCGTCCCCGTGGACAGCGACGGCGGCCCGATGAACCTGCTGGGCGCCGGCGCCACCCGCACCTACACCTACCCCAACGACCAGCCCCACGCGAGCCTGTGGTTCCACGACCACGCCCACCACCTGGAGTCCGAGCACGTCTACCGGGGCCTGGCGGGCAGCTACCTGCTCACCGACGCCACCGAGGCCGCCCTGCCCCTGCCCTCGGGCCGCTACGACCTGCCCATCGCCCTGCGCGACGCCCGCTTCGACGCCTCCGGCAACCTCGTCTACCGGATGGACGACGCCGAGGGCCGCGCCACCGTCCTCGCCAACGGCCGCCCCTGGCCCAAGGTCGACGTCGCCGCCCGCCGCTACCGCATCCGCCTGCTCAACTCCTCCAACCTGCGCTTCTTCTCGCTGCGCCTGGCCGACGGCGGCCCCATCACCCAGATCGGCTCCGACGGCGGCCTGCTGGAACGCCCCCACACCACCGACACCATCGACCTCTCACCGGGCGAACGCGCCGACGTCGTCATCGACTTCTCCCGCTACCGCCCCGGCACCGGCGTCGTGCTCACCAACTCCATGCCCCCCGGCCCCGCCGAACACATCGGCCAGGTCCTGCGCTTCGACGTCGGGCGCCCCGCCCCCGACCCCTCCCACGTCCCCGACCGGCTGCGCACCCTGCCCCCGCCGGGACCGGCCGTGCGCGAGCGCACCGTCGTGCTCAAGGTCGAGGAGGGCGGCGCCGGCGCCACCGCGCGCGGACTGATCGACGGCAGGCAGTACGACCCCGACCGGGTGGACGCCGCCGTCGCGTTCGGCACCTCGGAGATCTGGACCGTCCACAACGCCAACACCGACATCCCGCACAACTTCCACCTGCACCTGGTGCAGTTCCGCGTCCTGGCCCGCAACGGGGCGGCCCCCGGCCCCGAGGAGTCGGGCCTCAAGGACACCGTGCGCCTGATGCCCGGCGAGAGCGTGCGCCTGCACGCCACCTTCGACACCTACCGCGGCCGCTACCCGTACCACTGCCACCTGCTGGACCACTCCGCGATGGGCATGATGGCCCAGATGGAGATCACCTGACGCCCCGGGCGGCGCCCCGGGCCCGAGGGCCGCAGACGCCACCGGCCCGGGCCGCCCGCCCGCCCGCCCGCACGCACACGCGCGCGCGGGCCGGCCCGGGGCCGACGGACGCGCCGGAACACGCCAGGACGCGCCGGAACGCGCCAGCACGCGCCAGCACGCGCCAGGTCGCGCCGGAGCGCGTCAGGACGCGTGGATGCCCTGGCCCGGCGTCAGGATCCCCGCCGGGTCCCAGCGCCGCTTGGCCGCCACCACCCGCCCCCACAGCGCCCCGTAGTGGCGCTGCCAGTCCGCCCGGGTCATCCCCGGCACCGCCCCGATCAGGTACCGCTTGCCGCCCAGCTCCACCGCCAGGTCGTACAGGCGCCGGTTGCGCTCCAGCATCGCCGCGGTGTCCGACCCCGGCCCGGGGAAGGCCAGCAGGTCGAAGTGCCAGCCCACCTCCTGCCCGGGCAGCACCGCCAGCGGCGCCGTCACCTTCGAGCGCAGGTACGGGTAGAACAGCAGCAGCCCCGCCCCCAGGTCCTCGGCCGTCAGCACCTGCGCGGCGCGCGCCATGAACGCCCGCGCCGAGGACGCCGGCACGAACACGCTCAGCCACGGCTTGGGCAGCGCCCAGAACCCGGCCGCCCGCAGGTACCCCGAGAAGCCGTCCACCCGGTAGGCGTACTCCCGCCAGCCCTGCT
Source organism: Kitasatospora sp. NPDC036755 (assembly GCF_040636595.1). Lineage (NCBI taxonomy): Bacteria > Bacillati > Actinomycetota > Actinomycetes > Kitasatosporales > Streptomycetaceae > Kitasatospora > Kitasatospora sp. NPDC036755. The sequence goes on along the minus strand of NZ_JBEZUT010000328.1, from coordinate 4,159 downwards.
CCACCACCTCCGTGTCCACCGGCGTCAGCCCGGCCAGCAGCGCCGCCCGGTCCACCGCCTGCCCGGCGTCGGTGAACGCCACCAGCTCCGCCTTGTAGCGCCAGCGCGAACCGTCCGCGCTGCGCACCACGTCGCCGACCTGGAAGTCGAAGCGGCGCCGGGCCAGGACCTTCTCCTGGTCGGCGAGGTAGGCGTCCAGGTCGTCGTAGTAGAGGGAGAAGACGTGGGCGCGTTCGCGGACCCGGACCAGGGCGAGGGTGACGCGCACGATGACGGCGACCTGGCCGCCGCCGGCCAGCACCGCCTCGAACAGTTCCCGGTTGCGGGTGCGCGAGGCGGTGACCAGCTCGCCGGTGCCGGTGACCACGTCCAGTTCCAGCACGTTGTCGACCTGCATGCCGTAGCGCTGGACGCCGCCGCCGATGCCGCCGACGCTCAGGGTGCCGCCCACCGACAGGTGCAGGTAGTCGGTGAGCACCGGCGGCACCCAGCCGGCCGCCAGGCCCGCCTCGGTGACCTGGGCCCAGGTGGCGCCGGCCTCGACCACGGCGCGCCCCGGGTGCACCGAGACGATCCGGGACAGGCCGCGGGCGTCGATGGCGACGCCGCCGCGGGGGTTGGCCTGGCCGTAGCTGGAGTGCGACTCCAGCCCGGCGTCGCCGAGCTGGGCGCGGTCGCCGCTCTGCCCGTTGACGGCCACCGGGATGCGGTGGCGGCGGGCGAAGGCGATCAGCTGCTGCACGTCGCGCACCGAGCCGGGGCGCAGCACGGCCCGGGGCCTGGCGGTGACGAGGTGTCCGAAGTCGGTGGAGAAGCGTTCCAGTCCGTCGCCCTGGAGGGTCATGGTGCCGTCCAGGGCGGGCAGCCGGGCGATGTCGGCGGCCGTGCCGTCGTCGGCCTCGGTGGCCCAGGCGGCGGTGGTGGTGTTCCAGCCGACGACGGCGGTCAGGGCCCCGGCGCCGGCGGAGGACAGCAGGGTGCGGCGCGACATTCCTGAGCTGCTCATATCAGGTTTTCTCCGATCAGTCGTCAAATAGGGATTGTTGTACCGCACCCTCCGGGTGATCACCTACTGCCGTGCACCGGTGATCTGCTGCTCGACGCGCCGCAGCTCGGACACCGGGTACTCCCACATCCGCAGCTGGTGCCCGGGGGCGTGGGAGGGGATGTGCGCGGCGGCGGCCCGCGCCTCGGCCAGCAGCGCCTGACGCGCCCGCTCGCGCCGCTCCTCGGGCAGCACCGCCACCCGCGGCCCCTGCGCGGCCTCCCGCAGGACCAGCGCCAGCTTGTAGGCGTGCACGGCCGGGCTGACGGCGAACAGCGTCCGGTACACCCACAGGCCCTCCTCGCCGTGCAGGATCCGCTCGTTGTGGCTCAGCAGCCGCACCCGCGCCTTGAGTACCAGGTCCTTGTGCACGCGCATCCGCCCGTCCCCCTTCGTCGTTCGTCCGGTTCCTCCCCGTCCGCGGGCAGCACGCCGTCCGCGCCGGGCGCCCGGGACGGGGCGCGCGGCACGCACGGCGCGTGGCGCGGAGAAGGGGATGCGCACGAGTCTGCGGGCGCGCACCACCGGGCGGCAAGAAGCGGGAAGGGTGTGCTGTGTCCTACCGAAGCCTTGCGCGACCTGGCAGGATCGGGGTCGGCACCCCGGCGGCGGGGCGGTTGCGGCGGGCGCGTTCCGGCGGGGCCCGGCGGGCCCTGGCGGCGGGGCGCGGCGGCCCCGGGTCTAGCCTGGGCCCCATGTTCGTACTGGAGCTGACGTACACCGCCGACCTCGAGTCGATCGACGCCGTCCTGCCGCGGCACGTCGCATGGCTGCGGGAGCACTACGCCTCCGGCACCTTCCTCGCCTCGGGGCGCAAGGTGCCGCGCGACGGCGGGGTGATCCTCGCGGTGGGCGAGGACCGGGCCGGCGTCGAGGCGCTGGTGGCCACCGACCCGTTCGTGCGGGCCGGGTTGACCGAGTACCGGGTGACGGAGTTCCTCGCCACCACCACCGCCCCCGAACTGGCCTCCCACCGCCAGGAACCGCCCGCCTGAGGCCCGGCCTGAGGCCCCGTCGGGGCCGCGGTCCTCGACGCGTCGCCCGGGCGCGTCCCCCCGTCCGTCCCCCCGGCCGCCGGCACCGTCCGTGCGCGGTGGCCCGCACCGCGCGCGGTTCGGGACACGGTCGCGTTCTGGCTACGATCGGTGAGCGCGGGACGGGGACGTATCGCGAGTTACCGACTTTCGGCGGGAGAAGACGGATGGCACACGCACGGGCCGGGCAGCCGGCGCAGCCCGGTGACCTGGTGGACGTGGCGCGGCTGGTGACGGCGTACTACGCGCTGAACCCCGACCCTCAGGAGCCCGGGCAGCGGGTCTCCTTCGGGACCTCGGGACACCGGGGCTCGTCACTGGACGCGGCCTTCAACGAGGACCACATCGCCGCGACCACGCAGGCGATCTGCGAGTACCGGGCCGAACAGGGCGTCGCGGGACCGGTGTTCCTGGGCGCCGACACCCACGCCCTGTCCGAGCCGGCCAAGGCCACCGCCCTGGAGGTGCTGGCCGCCAACGGCGTGCAGGTGCTGATCGACGCCGCCGACGGCTACACCCCCACCCCGGCCGTCTCGCACGCGATCCTCGCCCACAACCGGCGCAGCCCCCGCGCGCTGGCCGACGGCATCGTGGTCACCCCCTCGCACAACCCGCCGCGCGACGGCGGCTTCAAGTACAACCCGCCCAGCGGCGGCCCGGCCGGATCCCAGGCCACCGGCCGGATCCAGGACCGCGCCAACGAGCTGATCCGCGAGGGCATGCGCGGCGTCAGGCGGGTCCCCTACGCGCGGGCCCTGGCCGCCGCCACCACCGGGCGCCACGACTACCTCACCGCCTACGTCGAGGACCTGCCCTCCGTCCTGGACCTGGACGCCGTGCGCGAGGCGGGCCTGCGCATCGGCGCCGACCCGCTGGGCGGCGCCTCGGTGGCCTACTGGGAGCGCATCGCCGACACCCACCGCCTGGACCTGACCGTCGTCAACCCGGTGACCGACCAGACCTGGCGCTTCATGACGCTGGACTGGGACGGAAAGATCCGCATGGACTGCTCCTCCCCGGCCGCGATGGCCTCCCTCATCGGCCGCAAGGACGAGTACGCCATCGCCACCGGCAACGACGCCGACGCCGACCGGCACGGCATCGTCACCCCCGACGGCGGCCTGATGAACCCCAACCACTACCTCGCCGTCGCCGTCGACTACCTCTACCGCCACCGCACCGACTGGCCCGGGGACGCCGGCGTCGGCAAGACCCTGGTCTCCTCCTCGATGCTCGACCGCGTCGCCGCCGACCTCGGCCGCACCCTGGTGGAAGTCCCCGTCGGCTTCAAGTGGTTCGTCGACGGCCTGCTGGAGGGCTCGATCGGCTTCGGCGGCGAGGAGAGCGCCGGCGCCTCCTTCCTGCGCCGCGACGGCGGGGTGTGGACCACCGACAAGGACGGCATCCTGCTCGCCCTGCTGGCCTCCGAGATCACCGCCGTCACCGGCGCCACCCCCAGCGCCCACTACCGCGCGCTGACCGAGCGCCACGGCGCCCCCGCCTACGCCCGCGTGGACGCCCCCGCCGACCGCGAGCAGAAGGCCCGCCTGGCCCGGCTCTCCCCGGAACGCGTCGGCGCCGGCGAGATCGCCGGCGAGAAGATCACCGCCGTCCTCGCCAAGGCCCCCGGCAACGGCGCCCTGATCGGCGGCATCAAGGTCTGCACCGAGAACGCCTGGTTCGCCGCCCGGCCCTCTGGCACCGAGGACGTGTACAAGATCTACGCCGAGTCCTTCCACGGGGAGGAGCACCTCGCCCGCGTCCAGGACGAGGCCCGCGCCCTGGTCGGCGAGGTCCTGCGGGGCTGAGACCCGCCCGCGCCCGCGGCGGTGCCCCGGCCCGGCTCCCGCACCGGGCCGGGCCGGGGCACCGCCGTCGGCGCCGCACGGGCGTTGCCCCGTACGGGCGTTGTGCTGTACGGGCGTTGCCCCGTACGGGCGTGGTGGCGCACGTCGGCCGTCCCGTACGCGGCCGCCGTGCGGGGCCGACGACCAGGAGGCGGTGGCCGTCGCGTGCGGCAAGCCGGTGATCGTCTCGGGCACCGACGCCGACGGCCCCACCATCACGGTGGACGGCCAGG
>NZ_JBEZUT010000327.1:0-9814 GCF_040636595.1 Kitasatospora sp. NPDC036755 | reverse complement strand
GGACGTCCAAGACGCGGATCTCGGCGACCCGGTCGAGCCGGAACATCCGGTGGTCCTCGGAGGTGCGGCACCAGGCCTCGAGGTAGGTGTGGCCCCGGGTTCGCATGCCCCCGGTCACGCCTCGGGTGCGGCACACCGGCGCGAACGCGAGGAGGCCGCATCCGGGGCAGCCGCGGCGGCTGCGGCCGTGGCTGCCGCGGCGGCGCAGTCGGCCCGGCGACGGGCCGTCGAAGCCTTCCCGACCCAGGTCGAGCGGGACACCGCCGCCGACCGGATCTCCCCCACGGAGGCCCGAACGACCTCCTGACCGGCGGCCGCTCCGGCCGCCACCCGCCCCGGCAGGTCCCGATCGGGCCGCCGGGGCGTGCTTCGATCCGCGGCCGGCGTCCACTCCGCGCACGCCCCCACCCCACCCCGAACGGTCGTCACCGTGATGACGGCCATGCCCTCGTCCGTGGTGATCTTCCCGCGCGATCACGAGTGCGGTTGTGCAGGTGGTTGTGCGGGCGCGGGTTCGCGCCCCGGGCGTGGACGCCAGCCTCCACAGGGCCTACGGTGGCACATCAGCCACCCCGCAGCCACCGCCGCCCCACCCCCTCTGACCAGCCGCGACTCGCTCGCACCTACGCCTCCCGCGCCACCGCGCAGCACAGCCCCGCCGGCCCTCGCCGGCCGCCCGCCCGACCGCCCCGCCGCCGCTCCGCACCCGGTCGCCACCGGAACCGGCCTGGCGGCGGCGGGTTCCGGGCATTCCATCGGATTGGTCACCCAGCGCACCGAGGGCCTACCGTAGAGTGAGCACAGATGATCGACCGTCAGAAACCCATCTCCCTTTCCGAGAAGCCGAGATGACCAACCGTCACAGGAGTTCCGCCGAGCCGCCCCCGGGGCCCGGCGAGCCGGCGGACGTACCACTGGAGTTCACCGCCTTCTGCGAACTCCACCGCCCCCGGTACCTCAGCTACGCGCACGTGTGGCTGACCGAGCACAGCGCCGCGGCCGCCGCCGTCCAACAGGCCTTCGCGGAAATCGCGGTGCACTGGCGGGAGTTGATGGGCAGCTCCAACCCGACCGCGCACGCCTGGGAGATCCTGCGCGGCACCGTCGCCGACCACACCCGCAGAGTGACCGCAGACCCGGACCGCCACCCGGCGGACGACGACCTGGCGATCCTGCACTACGTCGTCGGCCTCGCCGCCCCCGAGATCGCCGACGTCATCGGCACCGACGCCGCCAGCGTCGCCGGACGGCTGCGCCGCACCATGCTGCGCGAGGCCTCCGGCTGGTGACCCCACGCCCCGGCCCGGCCCTTCCCGGCCCTTCCCGGCCCCGCTCTTCCCGGCCCGGCTCTTCCCGGCCCGGCCTCAGACCCGCTCGCCCGTCACGTCGAACAGATGGTGCACCGGGTCGTGGATCAGGTACCGGGAGAACGACTCGACCGTGAACCGCGCCCCGTCACTGCGGTTCCCGGTCCGACCCCACTGCGCGCCGGCCACCCGCTCGAAGGCCACGGCGAGCCTCTCCGCGGCCTCCGCCAACTCCCCGGCCACCACCACCGGGTCCTGCGCCCCGTAGCGCTCGGCGACGGCCGTCCCGTCCTGGTCCCAGTTGGGGAACAGCGGGTCCTCCCGGTCGAGCATCAGGCCCAACCGGACGTCGAACAGCCGGAAGACGTCCCGGACGTGGCACGCGTACTCCAGGTCCGACCACACCCCCGGCGCCGGCCGCCGACGCAGCCCGTCCACGTCCCCCGCCAGCACCGCCAGCCAGCCCTCCGCGTTCGCCCGGACCATCCCGGCGACCTCCTCCCGCACCACCCCCGGGGTGTCCAACCCGCAGTCCGGGCAAGGGCGTTCCAGCACCCAGGTCCAGTCCTTGGTGTCGGGGACGATCCCGCCGTCGGTGGCGGCGGGAGTAGCGGCGGCCGCGGTGGCGGTGCCGATCGGCGCGTTCTCGGCCCGGGTGCTCTCAGGAGTGCTCATGGGCCCAGCATCCCCGCCACCCGGGAAGCCCCACCAGCGGCAATGACGCCATCGGCCGCCGAAATGCCGCCACCCCGGCCACCTCGGCCACCTCGGCCACCTCGCCGACCCAGCGCATCATCCGGCGCGCGCCGCCAACACACGCCCCCGCCCGCCGGCGCACCCCAGGACAAATGCGTGGACGAACAGGAAACCGGCCGACCATCCTGAACACCATGGCCACCGACCACCCCGACCTCGCCGCCCTCGCCGTCAAACCCACCCTGCACGGCCCCACCATCCGCCTCGTCCCCCTCGACGAACGGCACACCGACCCCATGTGGGAACTCTGCACCGACGCAACGACCAACCGGCTCACCGGCACCCGCACCGCCTTCACCCACCACCAGATCCACCAGTGGTGCGCCACCCGCGCCGCCCAGCCCGACCGCCTCGACCTCGCCGTCGAAGACCCCGCCACCGGCCGCTTCCTCGGCGAAACCGCCCTCACCGACGTCGACCCCGACAACTCCTCCGCCAGCTACCGCATCGCCCTCACCCCGGACAGCACCGGCCGCGGCATCGGCACCGAAACCACCATCCTGGTCCTGCGCCACGCCTTCACGACCATCCGCCTCAACCGCGTCCACCTCGAAGTCTTCGAGTACAACGAACGCGCCGCCCACGCCTACCGCAAGTCCGGCTTCACCCTCGAAGGCCGCTCCCGCCAAGCCCACCACTGGGACGACCGCTACTGGGACGTCCTCCAGATGGCCGCCCTACGCGACGAATGGCTCGCCACTCACTGATACGACCCCCGCCCCCGCCGCCGCACCACCACCGCCACGACCACACCGACGACCAACACCAACCCGCCGACCCCCGCCCCCAACACCAACCAGACCCCGCTGTCACTGCTGCCCCTGTCCCCCTCGGGGACCATGGGCTCCACGGCGGGGTCGTCGGTCTCCTCGTCCACCGGCGGAGGAGTGCCCTTCGCTTCCATCCGCCCGACCAGCGGATTCTCCCGAGGCCCGTTGTCCACTGCGGGATTCACTTCCAGAGCCTTCGCCGGCGCGACGAGACCATAGCCGTACTGGTTGTTGGGCACCACCGTCCCGTTGGCCGGCGGGGTGGCCGACTTGATCATGCGGTTGATCACCTGTCCGGCCGACAGGTCGGGATACTTGGAACGGATGAGCGCCGCGGTGGCGGATACGTAGGCGGTGGAGTCGGAGGTGCCGTTCGCGGTCACATAGCTCGTCGGTGACTTCGCCGAGGCGTGGTAGATCCCGACACCGGGCGCTACGAGCGTCATCTCAGGACCCGACGTCGACTGTTCCCACACAGCCCCGCTGGAGTCCACTGCCCCGACTGCCACCACCCCTGGGAAGGCAGCGGGGTATCCGGCCCCAAGGCTCGACCCGGTGTTACCCGCACCAGCAACGAGCACAATGTCCTTGGAAACTGCGTAGTTGACAGCCTTTCGCAGCTGCGAGTCCCAGCGGTAGGACCCGGCGAGGGAGATGTTGACCACCTTCGCGCCGTGATCCACCGCGAATCGGATCGCCGCTGCGAGTTCGTTCTGGATCGTGTCCGGACGCTGGGAAGCACCAGGATCCGTCGGGGGACTGGAGCTGTCGGCATCTGTTGTCACCCTCACCGGGAGGATTTTCGCCTTCGGGGCCAGTCCCATCACCCCTGTCTGGCCTCCATGCCCGTGGCCAGCGATGAGGCTCGCCATCCCGGTGCCGTGACCGTCGCTGTCCACTCGACCATCCGTATTGCCACCGGAGAAATCAGCGCCGGAAAGCACCTGCCCGGTCAAGTCCTGGTGGTCCTGATTCACACCGGTATCGATCACTCCGACGATCACACCGTCGCCCTGACTCACCGGCCAGACCTTCGACTCCACCTCGAAGGATTTCAACGCCCACTGCTGGTCTCTGCTCTGATCGGCCGATGCCACCGGTACGACAAAGACCGTCATCGTCACCCCGGCGGCCAGGGCCGCCGCACCACGCGCCAACCGGCGGCTCTTCAACCTGGTCACCCCACTCGGCGAGGCATCCCGCAGGCCACCGACCTGCGGGATGCAATCAGATCACCCGTCCGTTCGCGGACCGTTTCATTCCACCACGTTCGGGTTCCTGGGCTTTGCCAACGCCCAGGTCTCCTCATCCTCGACGAGATAGTCCGGCCGCTTGCCGTCCTTTCCCCGCTCTCTCTTACGTCCTTGTGTTCCATTCAATGGGACTCCAGGAGACACACCGCTCGTACTCACCGCCCCCGACTCACTTCTGAGCCGGTTTCGCGCTCCCACACCGGACCCACCTTCGGTGAAGACCTGCTTGCCCGGTGCTCCACCGGGGTTCGCGATCTCTCCGACGCCCCCGCCCGACCTGGCCGGAGAACCCACAGCCTGCTTGCCACCAGGCACTCCACGGCCTCCGGCACCGACACCCGGGTTGGCCTCACTGGCGCCGCCGGAGGACCGACCTCCTCGCGGCCCGGGGCCCTCCACCGCCGTCGCCCCGGCCGAGATCTCCTTGCCACCTGGTCCGATCTTGCCCTGACCGACGATCGGTCCGGCCGGGGAGACAGTCGTCTGGCCCGTGGATCGCGGCGACTCCGGCCCGTTGCCATCCCCGAACGGACCAGCCATGGGACCTCCGGTCTGCACGGGATCCAGTGCAGAGGCTTGGACCCCAGCGAGTGACGGGCTCGGGACACTTCCACTCGAAGGCGGAACCGGTCTGCCATAGATACCGTTGCCGGGCCCCGGCGGGGCGGACGGCTTTGCTGGAGCTTGTGCCGTACCCCCCTTGATGCCCGGGTCGGTCGCAACCGGCGCGCTCCTCGCGATGGACCGGCCGGTCATTGGAGGCTGGGATGACCTACGTTGCGGAGGCGGGGCTGTCGTCGCCCGTGTTGATGCTCCCGCCGCTCCCACCGAGGTTCCTGACATCATCGCCGCGGCCGCCGCCGCCCCACTCGGATCGTCCTTGGATCCAGTGTCAGGAGACTCGACCCTCGCCGGCTTCTTCGGGTCGTACGGCGGCGGGGGCTTCAGGGCTGGGGTGGCGACGCGGTAGTGCATGGCGAGGGTCTGCATGATGGCGGCTGCTTCGGCCTTCTTGCGGTCGGCGATGGGGAGGTGTTCGTCCTCGTCGCCGAAGAGGGCGTCGCCGACGGTGTCCTTGACCTTGTCCCAGTTGCCGGGTTCCTCGGGCATGTCGCGTTTGGCCTTGGCCATGGCCTCGGAGGTGTTGTGGAGGGTGTTGGCCGCGTCGTTGGCGTAGGCGGCGGCGTTGTTGATGCTGGCGGCCAGGGTGAGCATGCGGGTGTGGAAGGCGTCGCTGGTGGTGCCTTCCCAGGAGGTGGCGGCTTCGGTGCTGGCCTTGGTGAGGGTCTGGCGGATCTGTTTGAGGGTGTCGGCGGCCTTGCGCCAGGGGTCGCCGGCGGCCATGACCGCGCCGGGGTCGAGGGCCTGTGCCATGGTGCGGAGTTGGGCGTGGCTGTACTTGGTGAAGTCGGTGTAGACCACGGGCGGTCGGCCTCCGTTCGGGTCCGGGCGGGCGGCGGTCAGGCGGTGGCGTTGCCTCGGGTGGCGGGGGTGCGGTTCTGCTGGGCGGTGGTCAGGCTGCTCGGGGAGGGCTGGGCGACGGACCAGCCGTCGTCGCCGAGTTTGAGCCCGGTGGCGGTGTGCCGGTCCTGTTCCTCGTAGTTGGCGGCGGTGAGGTCGGCTTTCTGCTGGGCCTCGTCCACGGCTTCCTGGAGTTGGTTGAGGACGTCGCGCAGTGCGTCGCGCATGGTGCCGTAGCGGCCGTGGATCTCGGTGGCTTCGGCGAAGGTCCCGAAGGCGTTCTTGCCGATGGCGCTGCGGCCGTGGGTGTCGGTGCCGTCGGCGTGTTTCTGGAAGTCGGCGAGCAGGAGCCGTACTTGGCCGGCGAAGGTGCGGAGTTGTTCCACTTCGACGCGGTAGCCCTGTCCGGCTCCGCCAGTCGATCCGGTACCGGTGGTCCCTGATCCCATTTCGGCGCCCCCCGTGCGTCCGTCCCTGGCGGTCGGGGCCGGGCCCCGGTGTCTCATGTCTAACACACCGGGCCCGAACCCCGCCCTGGCCGTGGTCAGTTCGCGTTCGTCCGGGCGTGCTGGGCGTCGGCGAGGGCGCGGCGGCAGAGCGAGTCGGCGTGCCGGGTGGTTTCGGGGAGGCGGTAGTGGCGGGCGAGGTGGAGGGTGGTGCGGACGGCGGTGTCGAGGCCGGTGCGGTGGCCGACGGAGACGAAGACGGGTTTGACGCCGGCCCTGGTGCGTACGGCGCGGCCGACCTCTTCGCCGGTGGCGGGGTCGGTGAGGGGGGTCCAGGAGCCGCGGGGTGCGTCGGGTTGGTGGTGGTCGAAGGTGAAGGGGGTCTTGGCGACGCCGAGGGTGCGCAGTCCGGTGAGGACGCCGAGGTGGCTGGCGAGGCCGAGGCGGCGGGGGTGGGCGAGGCCGTAGCCGTCGCAGACGACGGTGTCGGGGGTGCGGGTGAGGGCGGCCAGCGCGTCGAGGACGGCGGGGAGTTCGCGGAAGGCGAGGAGTCCGGGGACGTACGGGAAGGCGATCCGGCCGACGACGGTGGCTTGTTCGACCACGTCCAGGGTGTCCCGGTCGAGCAGGACGGCGGCGGCGGCGACGAGGTCGTGGTCGTCGTCGTAGGCGACGTCGACGCCGGCGATGAGCGTGCCGGGGCCGGCGGGGTCGCGGTCCGGGTCGTCGTGGGCCTGGACGAGCGGGCGCAGCCGCTCCTGTTCGGCGAGTGCCTGGGCCTCGGTGGTGGGCCAGTCGGCGGGGATGGGCATGGTCGGTTCCCCCGGGTGTGGTGGTGCGCGGTGTCGATGGTTCCGGTTCACCGTACCGACCGGGTGCGGGCCGTCGGCCGGGCCGGACGACCCCGGGGTGAGTCCGTGCGCCCCCTGTGCTCCCGCCTCCGGGGACTAGCCTGGACGTGCCCCTCTCCCCCGCGGGGTAGGACCACGGGACCGGCTCCACTCCCGCCCGCCCGTTTCCCCCGACGTGCGAAGGATTCCCGCCATGCCGCGCCCCTCCGTCGCCCAGGCCTGCCTCGGCTCGTTCACCGTCGTCGCCACCACGGTGGCACTGCTGGCCGTCTCGGGCGCCTCGGGCGTGCCGGCGGTCGTGGTGCTGGTGGGGTTCGCGCTGGTGCTCGGCACCGTGGTGACGGTGCTGTCGATGTCCGCCGCCGCGGCCAGGGCCGCCGCCCCGGCACCGGGCTCGGCGGGCCCGGCGGGTCCGGCGGGCTCCGCCGACGCGGCGGGAGCGCCCCGCCCCACCGCGGCCGCCGCCGGACACGGGTACGCCCGGCAGCGCTGAATCCACCGCCGGGCGCGGGGCGTGTGCCGCGTCGCCGTGGTCAGATCTCCGTGGTGACCACCACGGTCTTCGCGGCCTTGTCGTGCAGGCACTGCCGGTAGGGCCGGTCGAAGACGCCGAAGATCCCGTCGACGACCCACCAGAGCGCGGCGCAGCAGATGACGGCCGGGAGGATGAAGACGGCGGCGCGCGTCCAGGCCGCGGACGGGGTGGGCTTGTTGCCGTCGACGAGCATCGCGACGCGGATCTTCATCGCCTTCTTGCCGAGGGTCTGGCCGTCCCGGCCGAGCATCAGGGCTTCGTAGACGAGGTAGAGGGCGCAGCCGAGCCAGAACGCCTCGGTGGAGCCGTTGCGCGTGCTGAGGTCGGTGAAGGGCCCCACGACGATCACACCGATGACCTGCATCAGGATGTAGTCGATCAGGCGGGCGAGGATCCGCTTGGGCCAGGTGCCGATCGGCGGCATGCCGGGGACGGGGCCGGCGCCGGGGGTGCCGTGGGCGCCGGGGCCGTAGCCGGTGCCGTGGCCGGGTGGCGGCTGGCCGTACGGGCTGTCGCCGTAGGGGTTCTGACCAGGTGTCGGCTCGCCGTAGGGGCTTCCGCCGTAGGTGCCCTGGTAGGCGCCGGGGCCGTCGGACGGTTCGTGGGACGGGGTCGGGCCCGACGGCTCGCCTTCCGGCGTGCCGCCGCCCGGCTGCGGGGGCTGCTTGTCGAAGGAGGGCTTGCCGCCCCCCTCCGGCTGGGGGCCTGAGGGGTCGTGGGTGCTCATGACCCCGAGTAGAACATCGCACATTCTCGATGTTCGGGACATTTTGTCCGTTTTGCACGGGCCCGGTCGGGCCTCAGTCGCGCACCACCCGGGTACGGGCCGCGCGGTCCTGCCAGCCCCGCCGCGCCGCACGGTCGAACACCGGCCAGACCAGGCCGAGCAGCAGCACCGCGCCCAGCTGCCGCACGGCCCACCGGAGCAGCGAACGGCCGAGGCTCAGCCTGGTCCGGGCGGCCGGGGCCGCGGCGTCGACCACCCGGATCCGGGCGAGCCGCTTGCCGAAGGTCTGGCCGGTGCGGGCGACCGGCAGCACCTCGTAGAGCAGGCTGACGAACAGCAGGATGCCGATCAGCACGGCGATCTTGCCCAGCACCACGTCGTCCACCAGCCAGACCTGGACCTGGCGCCGGGCGAGGACGCTGGCCATCCGGGCCTGGTCGACCTTCTGCCGGAGGTGGTCGGAGACCGAGTTGCCGAGCGGGATCCCGGCGGCGACCGCGACCACCAGGAGCACCCCGGTGTCCACGGCCCGCGCGGCGAGCCGGCGGCCGAGGCCGGCCGGCCCGGCGGCGATCCGGGTCGTCCGGGCGGTGCGGGCCGCCCGGGCGGGCACGGGGACGGTGGCGGCGGACGGGCGGGGCTGGACCGCGGTCTGCCGGACCGTCCGCACGGCGGGCAGCGGCGCGGCGTGGACGGCGGCGGGAGCGGAGGCGGTCGCCGCGGCCACGGGCTTCGAGGCGGCGGCGGCCCCGGCCGGGATCTGCGCCACTCCCTCGCCGACCACGGGCACCGGCCCCGAGGCCAGGACGGCCGGCACCGGCACCTCCCGCACGGCCGCCGCCACGGCCGCGACCATGGCGGGAGTACCGACAGGGGCACCGGCGGGAGCGGCAAGGGGAACAGCAACCGGAACGGCAGCGCCGGCGGCCGGGCCTGCGGCAATCGGAGCGCGCTCGGGCTCCGCACGCCCCTGTTCTGCATCGGACGCCTCCGGGAGCACCCCCCAGGAGACCCACCGCGGTGCGTCACCCGTCTCCATCAGGCCCCGCTGGGTCCGCGGATCGGCCTGCCACCCGGACTCCTCGGCCGACGGGTCCGGAGCCTCGGCCGGAGCCGCGACCACAGCCGGGTCCGGCGCCCGGACCGCACCCCGGACCACCCCGGGCAGCGAGCCGGCGGCCCCCGGCGGCCCGGCAGCGGCGAAGCCCGACACCGGCCCCGCCGAGACCCCCGCAGCCGTCCCCGGCCCGTCGACCGTCCGGAACACCGGCCCGCCGATCACCTCCGCCACCCTCGGCCCGAGCACGAAGGACGCGCCGCCCGAGGTCTGGTCGAAGTACACCGGCCCGGTGTCACCCCCGCCCGCCGGCAGCCCGACCCGCCCCTCCGCCACCGGGGCCGAGGAGACCGGCGCCGAGGACACCGGCGTCGAGGGCACCGGGGCCGAGGACACCGGCGCCGAGGACACCGACTGCGCGAAGACCGGCTGCGAGAGCATCGGCCCCGAGGCCGCCGGATCCGGGCAGACAGCCTCCGGACACACCGGCTCCGGGTACATCGCGTCCGGGTACATCGCCTCCGCACGCACCGCCCCGGGACGCACCGGTTCCACGGCCCCCGGCCGCGCGTGAACCGGCTCCGCGGCCACCGGCACCGGAGCCCCCGCATCCGGCCCCGCCGCCTCCGGCGGCACCGCGGGCGGCGGCAC
>NZ_JBEZUT010000326.1:0-9817 GCF_040636595.1 Kitasatospora sp. NPDC036755 | reverse complement strand
CCCACGCCCGCCGGGACCCCGACCGCCGCCCCGGCGACGCCCGCCCCGGCTGCCACGACGGCCGCGCCCGCCACCCACGTCGCCCTCGGCACCACCGACGTCGCCCCGGCCGGCGACCGCGAGGCCGGGACGGTCGGCGCGCTGTTCAACGGCGCGGTCGGGGCGGGCGGCCACTTCTGCACCGCCAGCGTGCTGCACAGCCCCACCGGCAACCTGCTGCTGACCGCCGCGCACTGCCTCAGCAGCACCGACGGCGTCACCTTCGTCCCCGGCTACCGCGACGGCTCCGCGCCGTACGGCACCTGGCAGGTGACCGCCGTGCACACCACCGCCGGCTGGTCCCAGAAGGGCGACGTGGACGAGGACTTCGCGATCCTGGAGACCGCCCCGAGCGGCGGCCGCAACGTCGAGGACGTGGTCGGCGGCAACCGGCTGGGCACCGACGAGCCGTTCGACGCGACCGTCCGGCTCTACGGCTACCCCGCCGACTCCGAGGCGCCCGTCCTGTGCACCAACACCACCGGGCAGCAGAGCGCCTACCAGCGGGTGGTCCACTGCCCGGCCTACCCGGGCGGCACCAGCGGCGGACCCTGGATCAACACCGCCACCGGCGACGTGATCGGCGCGATCGGCGGCTACCAGCAGGGCGGCGACACCGACGACATCTCGTACAGCGCCTACTTCGACCACACCATCGCCGAGCTCTGCGCCCAGGTCGGGGCGGCCGCCTCCTGAGCCCCCGGGCCTCCGCCCCGGGAGCGGGGCGGGCCCTCCGGCCGGCCGGGGCCGAACGGGCCCGCCCGGCCCCGGAACATGACGAAGGCCCAGATCCGTGGATCAACTCCACTGATCTGGGCCTCAGTCGCACTTCCTGCGAAGTGCCCCCGGTAGGATTCGAACCTACGCACCCGCCTCCGGAGGGCGGTGCTCTATCCCCTGAGCTACGGGGGCCTACTGGCCTGTCGGGCGCTCGCGCTTCCGACATGAAGAACAGTAGCAGGTGTGACCACCGGTCCGTGCACGGGTTTCCCGGAAGATCGTCCGGGCGGTGGCGGCGGCCGGGGAGCGGACGGGGCGGAAGTGCCCAAAGGCCGGACGGGGCGGTGGGGCCGCCGATACCCTCGGTGAGGTGTCGGGAGTGTCCGGGCGGGTCCTCGTGGTGGACGACAGCGAGGTGATCCGCCAGCTGATCAGGGTCAACCTGGAGCTCGAGGGCTTCGAGGTGGTGACCGCCGCCGACGGCGCCGAGTGCCTGGAGGTCATCCGCCGGGTGCAGCCCGACGTGGTGACGCTGGACGTGGTGATGCCGCGGCTGGACGGCCTGCGGACGGCGGCCCGGCTGCGGGCGACCCCGGACACCAGCCGGCTGCCGATCGCGATCGTGAGCGCCTGCACCCCGGCGGACCTCGACCTGGGGGAGACGGTCGGGGTGGACGGCTACCTCGGCAAGCCCTTCGACCCGGCCGACCTGGTGGCCCTGGTGCGGCGCCTGATGCGGCTCACCGGACAGGCCGACGGACAGGCCGACGGGCGGACCGGGGGGCAGGCCGGGGAGCGGACCGCCGGATCGCCCGATGCAGTTCGCCCAGAGCGAACAGAGCGCACCGATCGCGGCTGAGACCCCCGGAACCACGGCGCCCGGGCGTCTCAACGGGCAAACCGAGTGGCGGGCGGGTACCCCGTCTCGCCTACGCTTGGCGTCGTGACCCCCGCAGACCTTTCCCAGGCAATCCAGGCCGCAGTGAGCTCCGCCGTCGAGGCGGGCGAGCTGGCCGTCGCCGTGCCCGAGCACGTGACGGTCGACCGGCCCAAGAACAGGGACCACGGCGACTACGCGACCAACGTGGCCCTCCAGCTCGCCAAGGCGGCCGGCAAGCCGCCGCGAGCCGTTGCCGAACTGCTGGTCGAGCGCCTGCGAGGGATCACCGGCGTCGCCAAGGTCGACATCGCCGGTCCGGGCTTCCTGAACATCACCCTGGACACCGCCACCGCCGGCGCGCTGGCGCGCACCGTCGTCGAGGCGGGCGAGGCCTACGGCCGCAACGAGGCCCTCAAGGGCCTGAAGATCAACCTGGAGTTCGTCTCCGCCAACCCGACCGGCCCGATCCACATCGGCGGCGTCCGCTGGGCGGCCGTCGGCGACTCGCTGGCGCGCGTGCTGCGGGCCTCCGGCGCCGACGTCACCACCGAGTACTACCTCAACGACGCCGGTGTGCAGATCACCAAGTTCGCCGCCTCCCTGCAGGCCGCCGCGAACGGCCGCGAGGTGCCCGAGGGCGGCTACGTCGGCGAGTACATCGTCGACATCGCCAAGACCCTCACCGACGCCGTCCCCGGCGTGCTCGACCTGCCCGAGGCCGAGCAGCTGGAGGTCTTCCGCACCGAGGGCCTCAAGCTCATGGTCGCCGAGATCCAGCGCTCGATGGAGGAGTTCGGCACCCACTTCGACGTGTGGTTCTCGGAGAAGACGCTGCACGACTCCGGCGCGGTCGAGACGGCCATCGACCGGCTGCGCGAGCAGGGCCACGTCTTCGAGCAGGACGGCGCGGTCTTCCTGCGCACCACCGACTTCGGCGACGACAAGGACCGCGTCCTGATCAAGGCCGACGGCGACAAGACCTACTTCGCCGCCGACGCCGCGTACTACCTGTCCAAGCGGGACCGCGGCGCCGAGGTCGCGCTCTACATGCTGGGCGCCGACCACCACGGCTACGTCAACCGCCTCAAGGCCATCTCGGCCTGCGCGGGCGACGACATGGACCGCAACATCGAGGTGAAGATCGGCCAGTTCGTGAAGATGCTTCGCGACGGCGAAGAGGTCCGCATGTCCAAGCGGGCCGGCAACATCATCACGATCGACGACGTGGTCGAGTGGATCGGCGTCGACGCCGCCCGCTACACCCTGGCGCGCTCCTCCACGGACTCGACGATCACGCTGGACATCAACCTGCTGACCAGCCAGACGACCGAGAACCCGGTCTTCTACGTCCAGTACGCCCACACCCGGATGTGCGGCGTCGCGCGCAAGGCCGCCGAGCTGGGCGTGGACAAGGGCACGGCCGAGCAGTTCAAACCCGAGCTGCTCGCCACCGAGTGGGAGTCCGACGTGCTCGGCCACCTCGCGGAGTTCCCGCGGGTGCTGGCCACGGCCGGCGAGCTGCGCGAGCCGCACCGGGTCGCGCGCTACCTGGAGGACCTCGCGGGCAAGTACCACCGCCTGTACGAGAACTGCATGTTCCTGCCCAAGGGCGACGAGGAGCTCAACGACACGCACCGCGCCCGCCTCTGGCTGGTCGAGGCGACGCGCACCGTGCTCGCCAACGGCCTCACGCTCCTGGGCGTGACGGCGCCCGAGCGGATGTAGGCACCACCCCCAAGCGCACAGCGGGGGCGGCTGACGGTCAACGGGGACCGTCGCCGCCCCTCGCCATAGGTCTCGAAGGAACCCAGCACATGAGCGAGCTCAGCGAGCGAACCATCAGGGCGGTGCCCGGCGAAGGCCCCGTCGAGCGAAGCGAGGCGGGAGCATGAGCCGTTCCGCGCACCCCGCAGGCCCCCGCCACGGTGACGTCCTGCCCGAGGGCCACTACCAGGCCCCGCCCGCCGACCTGAACGCGCTCGACCCCAAGGTCTGGGCGCGCACCGTCGCCCGGAACGGCGAGGGCGTGGCCACCGTCGGCGGCGTCGACGTCAAGCGGCTGGCCGCCGAGTTCGGCACCCCCGCGTACGTGCTGGACGAGGAGGACTTCCGCTCCCGGGCACGCGCCTGGCGGGACGCCTTCGGCGCCGAGGCGGACGTCTACTACGCCGGCAAGGCCTTCCTCTCCAAGGCCGTGGTGCGCTGGCTGCACGAGGAGGGCCTCAACCTCGACGTGTGCAGCCCGGGCGAGCTGGCCGTCGCGCTGGCCGCCGGGATGCCGCCGCAGCGGATCGCGCTGCACGGCAACAACAAGTCCGCGGACGAGCTGGAACACGCGGTGAAGACCGGGGTCGGGCACGTCGTGGTCGACTCCTACGAGGAGATCGAGCGCCTGGCCGCGATCGCCGCCCGCCAGGGCGTGCGCCAGCGGGTGCTGATCCGGATCACCGTCGGCGTCGAGGCGCACACCCACGAGTTCATCGCCACCGCGCACGAGGACCAGAAGTTCGGTCTGTCCCTCACCGGGGGAGCGGCGGCCGAGGCGGTGCGCCGGGTGCTCGGCCACGACAGCCTGGAGCTGCGCGGCATCCACTCGCACATCGGCTCGCAGATCTTCGACATGGCCGGCTTCGAGGTGGCCGCCCGCCGGGTGGTCGGGCTGCTGGCCGGGATCCGCGACGAGCACGGCGTCGAGCTGCCCGAGATCGACCTCGGCGGCGGCCTCGGCATCGCGTACACCAGCGAGGACGACCCGCGCGAGCCGGCCGAGATCGCGGCCGCGCTGGCCGACATCGTCCGCCGCGAGTGCGCCGCCGCGCACCTGGACGCCCCCCGGCTGAGCGTGGAGCCGGGCCGGGCGATCGTCGGCCCGACGGCGTTCACGCTGTACGAGGTCGGCACCGTCAAGCCGCTGGAGGGTCTGCGCACCTACGTCAGCGTGGACGGCGGGATGTCCGACAACATCCGCACCGCGCTGTACGACGCCGAGTACTCGGTGGCCCTGGTGTCGCGCACCAGCGACGCGGAGCCGATGCTGGTGCGGGTGGTCGGGAAGCACTGCGAGTCCGGCGACATCGTCGTCCGGGACGCCTTCCTGCCGGCCGACCTCGTCCCGGGCGACCTCATCGCGGTGCCCGCCACCGGCGCCTACTGCCGTTCGATGGCGAGCAATTACAACCACGCCCTCAAGCCCCCCGTGCTCGCCGTCAAGGACGGTGCGGCCCGGGTGATCGTCCGGCGGGAGACGGAGGAGGATCTCCTGCGTCTGGATATCGGATGACGAAATTCTCGTCTCAGATCATGGAACGACCGTAGATCCGTACGGAAAGTCCCGGAGACTGGTACGGACCGAAGTTCCCGGCGGCCAAGGAAAACCCGCCGGGAATTACCGAAGCAGAAGAATGCAGAGCGGAGTCGGATGATGCGTACGCGCCCGCTGAAGGTGGCGTTGCTGGGTTGTGGTGTGGTGGGCTCCGAGGTGGCGCGCATCATGACGACGACGGCCGACGACCTCGCCGCTCGCATCGGCGCTCCGGTCGAACTGGCCGGGATCGCGGTCCGCCGGGCCGGGCGGACCCGCCCGGGCGTCCCGGAGCACCTGATCACCACCGACGCCGAGGCCCTGGTCAACCGGGGCGACATCGACGTGGTGGTCGAGGTGGTGGGCGGCATCGAGCCGTCCAAATCGCTGATCCTGTCCGCGTTCGCGCGGGGCGCCTCGGTGGTCAGCGCCAACAAGGCGCTGCTCGCCAAGGACGGCACCGAGCTGCACGCCGCGGCCGCCGGGGCCGGGGTCGACCTGTACTACGAGGCCGCCGTGGCGGGCGCGATCCCGCTGCTGCGCCCGCTGCGCGAGTCCCTCGCCGGCGACAAGGTCAACCGGGTGCTGGGGATCGTCAACGGCACCACCAACTTCATCCTCGACAAGATGGACACCACCGGCGCCGGCTACTCGGAGGCGCTGGAGGAGGCCACCGCGCTGGGCTACGCCGAGGCCGACCCGACGGCCGACGTCGAGGGCTTCGACGCCGCCGCCAAGGCCGCGATCCTGGCCGGCATCGCCTTCCACACCAAGGTCACCGCGGCGGACGTCTACCGCGAGGGCATCACCGAGGTGACGGCGGCCGACATCGCCTCCGCCAAGGAGATGGGCTGCGTGGTCAAGCTGCTCGCGATCTGCGAGCGGGCCGCGGACGGCGAGTCCGTCACCGCGCGCGTCCACCCGGCGATGATCCCGCTGTCGCACCCGCTGGCCTCCGTCCGCGAGGCGTACAACGCGGTGTTCGTCGAGGCCGAGGCGGCCGGCCGGCTGATGTTCTACGGCCCCGGCGCGGGCGGCTCGCCGACCGCCTCCGCGGTGCTCGGCGACCTGGTCGCGGTCTGCCGCAACAAGGTGGCCGGCACCACCGGCCCCGGCGACTCGGTGTACACCCGGCTGCCGGCCAAGCCGATGGACGAGGTGGTCACCCGCTACCACGTCAGCCTGGACGTGGACGACCGCGCGGGCGTGCTCGCCCAGGTGGCGTCCGTCTTCGCCGAGCACGGCGTCTCCATCGACACCGTGCGCCAGCAGGGCCGCGACGGCGACGCCTCGCTCGTCGTGGTCACCCACCGTGCCACCGACGCCGCGCTGTCGGCGACGGTCGACAAGCTCCGCGCGCTGGACAGCGTGCGGGACGTGGCCAGCATCATGCGGGTCGAAGGGGAATAAGGAACAGCCATGAACGCCGTTGCCGAGAACGTCGTCCGAGGCGCGCACACCCACCAGTGGCGCGGCCTGATCGAGGAGTACCGGGACCGCCTGCCGGTCACCGCGGCCACCCCGGTGGTCACCCTGCTGGAGGGCGGCACGCCCCTGGTCCCCGCCCAGGTGCTGTCCGAGCGCACCGGCTGCGAGGTCTACCTCAAGGTCGAGGGCGCCAACCCGACCGGGTCCTTCAAGGACCGCGGGATGACGATGGCCATCTCCAAGGCCAAGGAGGAGGGCGCGCAGGCGGTCATCTGCGCGTCCACCGGCAACACCTCGGCCTCCGCCGCCGCGTACGCGGTGCGGGCCGGGATGGTCTCCGCCGTGCTCGTCCCGCAGGGCAAGATCGCCCTCGGCAAGATGGGCCAGGCGCTGGTGCACGGCGCCCGGATCCTCCAGGTCGACGGGAACTTCGACGACTGCCTCACCCTCGCGCGTGAACTGTCCGAGAAGTACCCGGTGGCCCTGGTCAACTCGGTCAACCCGGTGCGGATCGAGGGCCAGAAGACCGCGGCCTTCGAGATCGTCGACATGCTCGGCGACGCCCCGGACATCCATGTCCTGCCGGTCGGCAACGCGGGCAACATCACCGCGTACTGGAAGGGCTACCGCGAGTACTCCGCGGACGGCCTGGCCACCCGCACCCCGCGGATGTGGGGCTTCCAGGCCTCCGGCTCGGCGCCCATCGTGGACGGCGCGCCGGTGCTCAAGCCGCAGACCATCGCCACCGCGATCCGGATCGGCAACCCGGCCTCGTGGGACTTCGCGCTCGCCGCGCGGGACGAGTCCGGCGGCCTCATCGACAAGGTGACGGACCGTCAGATCCTGTCCGCCTACCGGCTGTTGGCCTCGCAGGAAGGCGTCTTCGTGGAGCCCGCCTCGGCCGCCTCGGTGGCCGGCCTGCTGGCCAAGGCGGAGGCCGGCCTGGTCGACCCGGGCCAGCGGATCGTCTGCACCGTGACCGGCAACGGCCTGAAGGACCCGGACTGGGCGGTGGCCGGTGCGCCGCAGCCCCAGATCGTCCCGATCGACCCGGAGGCCGCCGCCCGCAGCCTCGGACTGCTCGACCGGTAGAGGGGCCTGACACCTCGACGGGTCGACCCTTTCGGGGGTCGGCCCGTCGGAGTTCCCGACTGACACTTTTGTGTCAATCGGCCTGCGCATGGCGATCCCTTTCCGTCGCTCCCCCCGGCGGAGGGGGGTGCGCATTCCGGCCAGAACCGGCAACACACCAGATCGAAGGCCCACGGGGTGTACCGCTCGGGAACCTCTCTTCGATACTCTGGCCTCGGCCGTGCGGCACATGCCCCGGGCCCGGCGGGTCCGGGCCGAGCCGACCGCCGCGACCGCCCGCCCCGACGGGCCGTGGTCCGATCCCCACCCTCGCACCGACGACGCGCTCCGCGCCGCCCGATTTCCCCAGGAGAGTCCACCGCATGGCCGGTCCTGCGTTCCGTGCCGCCGCCGTCCGGGTCAGGGTTCCCGCGACCAGCGCCAACCTCGGCCCGGGTTTCGACGCCTTCGGGCTCGCGCTGGGTCTGTACGACGACGTGGTCGTCCGGGTCTCCGACTCCGGCCTGTCCGTCGACATCGCGGGCGAGGGTGCCGACACGCTTCCGCGCGACGAGCGCCACCTGCTGGTCCGCTCGATGCGCGCCGCCTTCGACCGGCTCGGCGGCCAGCCGCGGGGCCTCGAA
Source organism: Kitasatospora sp. NPDC036755 (assembly GCF_040636595.1). NCBI lineage: Bacteria > Bacillati > Actinomycetota > Actinomycetes > Kitasatosporales > Streptomycetaceae > Kitasatospora > Kitasatospora sp. NPDC036755. The sequence goes on along the minus strand of NZ_JBEZUT010000326.1, from coordinate 1,734 downwards.
GTGGTCTGCGCCAACCGGATACCGCACGGCCGCGGCCTCGGCTCCTCCTCGGCCGCCATCTGCGCCGGCATCGTGGCCGCCCGAGCGGTGACCATCGGCGGTCCGTCCGCGCTGGACGACGACGCGCTGCTGGCCCTCGCCTCCGAGCTGGAGGGCCACCCGGACAACGTCGCGGCCTGCCTGCGCGGCAACTTCACCATCGCCTGGACCGACGAGGAGTCGGCCAAGGCGATCGCGCTGGAGCCGTCCGAGCAGGTCGTCCCGGTGGTGTTCGTACCGGCCGGCGAGGTGCTCACCGAGACCGCGCGCGGACTGCTGCCGAAGACCGTCCCGCTGGCCGACGCGGCCGTCAACGCGGGCCGCTCCGCACTGCTGGTGGAGGCGCTGACCCGGCGCCCCGAACTGCTCCTCGCCGCCACCGAGGACCGGCTCCACCAGGACTACCGCTCCTCCGCCATGCCGGACAGCGCCGCACTGGTCGGCGCACTGCGCGCCGAGGGCGTTCCCGCGGTCATCTCCGGGGCCGGACCGACCGTCCTGGCGCTCACCGACGAGGCGGGCGCGGACAAGGTGCTCTCCTTCGCCGGGCACCACGGCCACGGCGGCGACCCGGCGTTCGCCGCGCACCGGCTGGACGTCGACCGCACCGGGGCCGTCGTGCTCCCGCTGGACGTCTGAGCAGCCCGAACGGGCCGTCCGGGGCCCGGCACCGGCACCCTGCCGAGCCGGCCCCGACGGACACGATTGGCAAGCGCAAGGCTGGGGAATGTCTGAGGGGGTCGGTAGTGTTAACCTCATTGCTGCACCAGGTGCCCTCCGGGGCTAGGTGCGCCGCGTCCCGATCCCAGCACTCCACGGCAGTGGAGTCCCGGCGATGCACGGGGCGACGATTCTCCGGGAGCCCACCGCAGCGCGTACGCAGCCTGCCTGCGCGACATGCGGCCGCATCCCGAAGCCGTGACACGGCACCTGACTCCCACCCGCGGCCTCCCACCTAGAGGCCAGGACGGGCGGAGCGCGGGCCACCGTCACGCGACGGGGGCCCGGGATTCGCAGGGAGCGTGGGGGTTACGCCCTCAGGGGAGGTCGACACACGACCGGCCCACGCGCCACTTTGCACCACCGTGCTTCATGCACCGCACCTCGTACGTAGCTCTCCCTCGACGGGCTCCCGCCATTCGAGGGATCACCGCCTCGGACCGACGCAGTCGAGCGTTGGTCAGGACAGCACAACCGGTCGCCGAGCCAGACAGGCCGACGTCCGCTCCAGGGAAGGACCCTTAGTGAGCGACTCCACCGATCTGATGGGCGCGCGCCCGGACGCCGACGCGTCGGACGCAGCCGCCCCCGCTGCCCCGGCGCGGCGCCGCCGCAGTGCCGCCGCGGGCCTGGACGGCATGGTCCTGGCCGAGCTCCAGAAGCTCGCCGCGGATCTTGGCATCACCGGTACCGGACGCATGCGCAAGAGCCAGCTGATCGAGACCATCAAGGAGAAGAGCGGCGGGGACCCGCTGCTCGCCGCCGGTGGCACCGCCGCCCCGGCCGCCAAGCGCACCGCCGCCAAGGCGGACGCCGAGGCCCCGGCCGAGAAGCCGGCCCGCCGCACCAAGGCCGCCGCCAAGGCCCCGGCCGAGGCTCCGGCCGAGGCCGCCGAGCCGCAGGCCCAGATCGAGATCCCGGTCCAGGCCGCCGCCGAGACCGCCGCGCCGGCCCGCGCCGAGCGCACCCGCCGCC
>NZ_JBEZUT010000325.1:0-9855 GCF_040636595.1 Kitasatospora sp. NPDC036755 | reverse complement strand
GTCGGGGCGTATGGCACCGGTGCCGTCCTCGCCGCGGCTCATCGCGCGTCGGGCGGGAGCAGCCGGGCCAGGGTCCGGACGGCGCGGTACTGGAGGTGGACAAGTACCGCAAGGGCTCGCGCACCCTGCAACGGGTCTGCGAGCTGTACGGGGTGGAGCTGACGGACGCCCACGAGGCGGGCAGCGACGCGCTGGCCGCCGTCCGGGTCGCCGTCGCGCTGGCCGGACGCTACCCGGCCGAGGTCGGGGCGGTGGAACCCGCCGAACTGCACCGGCGCCAGATCGACTGGTACCGGCAGTGGGCCGAGGGCCTCCAGGCCTGGCTGCGCCGCGGCAAGGACCCGCAGGCGGTCGTCGACCCGCGCTGGCCCGCCCGGTGACGGCCGCCCGGCCACCCCGCCCCGTACGCCCCGCCCGCCCCGCGGACCTGCCCGGCTTCCTCGCCCTCGCCGCCGAGGTCGAGCACTGGTTCGGCCCGATGGTCGCCGAACCGGGCTTCCACCGCGCGGTGCTGCGCGCCGCCGACCGGGGCCTGGCGACGGTCGCCGAGGACGACCGCGGGCTGCTCGGCGGCCTGCTGTTCGGGCCCGCGGACGAAGGGCCGCACCACCTGCACTGGCTCGTGGTCGCCGAGCGGGCCCGGGGCACCGGCGTCGGCCGGGAGCTGGTCGGGGACGCGCTGCGCTGTCACGTCCGGGGCCCGGCCACCGTCGAGGTGGTGACCTTCGGCCCGGACCACCCGGGCGCGGTGGCGAGCGGTGCCCGCGTCTTCTACGAGCGGCTGGGCTTCACCCCGGCCGAGGCCGCCGCCCCGGGCCCGGAGGGCGGCTCCCGGCAGGTCTACCGGCTGCGCGTCGACTGACGCCCGGCGGGCGGTCAGGGGGCTTGGGTCGGCGGCACCACGGCGGCCTCGGCGGTGTCCGGCGCCAGCGGGTCGTAGCGGACGGTCAGCAGCTGCCCGATCCGGGGCGTCAGATAGGTCTGGATGCGGATCGCGCAGACCAGGCTGCGGGCGACGCCGTCGGGCGTCGTGTAGCCGACGGTGAGCCGGAACTGCGGCTGGGTGTAGCCGCTCGGCTCGCCCGGCTGGACGGCGGTCACCGTGCCGGTGGTGCTCACCCCGTGGGCGGCGAGCCGGTCGGCGACCGTCCGCGCGGCGCGGTACGCGCGGTGCTGCGCGCGGAGCCGTGACTCGGAGTGGACGACCAGTGGCAGCGTGAGCACCGCCAGGAGCGCGACGGCGGGTAGCGCGGACCGGTACGGCCCGCCGGGGCCGAAGGCCGCGCCGAGCAGCCCGAACAGGATGGCGAGGAACACGACGGCGCCGGCGGGCAGCCGGCTCGGGGCGCCGGGCCCGGGGGCGCGGCCGACCCGGGTGGCCGCCAGCAGCCCGGTCAGCCAGCAGAACAGGGCGCCGGTCCAGTACGCCTGGGTGGTGGTCGAGCCGAGGCAGAGCGGTGAGCAGACCTCCGGGTCGCGGTAGGCGACCACCCCGGCCGAGAACAGCAGGCCGGCCACCGCGCACAGCGCCAGCAGGAGCAGTGCCGCGAGCGCCCGGCCGAAGCCCACGCGTCGTTCGAGGTAGGGGAGTCGGGAACTCGGGCGAGTGCCGGCAGTCATGCCCGGAGGCTAGTGCGACGGCTGTGGCGGGCGGCACGCGCGCCGGCCGTCCAGCCGGTGAACGAGGGGGAAACGTCCCGGGGCGGAGCCCCCGCCGCCCCCGCCGCCCCCATCGCCCCGACGGGCCTACGCGGCGGGGAAGTCGAAGGTGTACCCCTGGCCGACCAGCCAGGGCAGCAGCTGCTTGAGCGCCGCCACGGTCTGGCCGCGGTCGCCGCCCCCGTCGTGCATCAGGATCACCCCGCCGGGCTTGAGCTGCTTCTGCACGGCCGCGACGATCGCCGGCGTCCCCGGCCGCGCCCAGTCGCGCGGGTCGACGGACCAGCCGAGCGAGGACATCCCGAGGCTCGCGGTGATGTGCTCGTTGTCGGCGTTGAAGCCGCCGCCGGGGGCGCGGAACCAGCCGACCTCGGTGCCCGGGCCGCCCGCCTGGACGATCATGTCCCGGGCGGCGGTGATCTCGTAGGCCGCCTTGTCGTGCGGGAGCTTCGCGAACGGCTGGGGGTGGTGGACGCTGTGGTCGCAGAGCCGGTGCCCGGCGGCCAGGACGCGCTTGACCATGGCGGGGTTGGCGGCGGCGTTCTGGCCGATCTGACAGAAGGTGGCCTTGACGTGGTACTGGGCCAGCAGGTCGAGGATCTGGCCGGTGGCCGGGCCGGGGCCGTCGTCGAAGGTGAGCGCGACGGTGCGCCCGCCGGAGGCGGTGGAGCCGATCACGGTGCCCGCCCCGGTGTGCGGGGGCGGTGCGGCGGGCGAGGACGGGTCGGCGGCCGGCGTGCTCGGGGCGGCGGTCGGCGTGGCGGGCGTGGTGGCGACGGGGGAGCCCGTGGCCGCGGGCGGGCGCGGCTTGGCCGGCGCCGCCGGGGTGGAGGCGGGTGCGGAGGCCGTGGTGGAGGGGGCGGCCGGCGGCACGGCGTCCGAACCGGGGGCCGGCGCGACGGTGGTGGCCGCCGTCCCGCTCGGGCGGGCCTCGGCGGGGGACTGCGTCCCGGCCGGCGCCGCCGCGCCCGGTGACCGGAGCGCCCCGTTGGCCGTCCCGCACGCGGCCAGCCCCAGGGCGGCCGCCACCGCGACGCAGCCCGCGAACAGTCTGCGCCGGGAGCGGGACAGGCGGGTCGGGGCGGAGGGGCGGGGGGCGGTCCGGTGCATGGCGGCGGCTCCTGAGGTGCGAGTACGGTGCCGGTCTCTCGGGTCAGGACGACTGTCCGATAGGACGCCGATCGTACGTGCGCCGGTTGCGAACCGGACCGAACCGCCGCAGGAGTCTTCTCACACTCGCCCCGGTGGCGGCGCCGCGCCGCCCCGGGTATCGGGGGCCGGTCAGAACGGGTACCAGCGCACCCCGGTGGCCCCGTCCCGCAGCGAGTCGACCCGGCGCCGGAACTCCTTCAGCGCGGCCGGGCTGCTGGCCGCCTGCTGCGCGACCCAGGAGGCGCTGGCGGTCTCCCGGGCGCCGCGCAGCACCGTGAACCCGGGCCACTCGCGCACGTCCCAGCCGTACGCCTCGGTGAACGCCCGGTACTCCTCGGCGGGCACGCCGTACCGGTCCTGGCTGAGCGCGAGGACCACCAGGTCGTGCTCGCGCAGGTCGTCGGCCATGAACTCCAGGTCGAGCAGCACCGGTCCGTCCGGGCCGACGTGGACGTTGCGGGGCAGCGCGTCGCCGTGGATCACCCCGGGGTGCAGCCGCGGGACGAGGTCGGGCAGGGCGGCCTCGAAGGCGTCCCTGCGGTGGCGCAGGAAGGCGACGTCGGCCGGGTCGACATGGCCCTCGGCGGAGGCCAGCCAGCGCTCGACCGGGGTCATCAGGTCGCGCCGGCCGAGCGTGAAGGGCGGCAGCGGCAGCCGGTGCAGGGCGCGCAGCAGCGGGGCGAGGTCGACCGGGCGGGCGGGCCGGACGGCGGGCGCCAGCCGGTGCCAGAAGGTGACCGGGTGGCCGTCGGCGAGCTGCGGCTCGGGCGCCACCGCGTCGTACGGGCGGACCACCGGGACGTCCTGGCCGGCCAGCCAGTGGGCGAGGGCGAGCTCGCGGTGCGCCCGGTCGTACAGTTCGGGGCCCCGGCCGACCTTGGCGACCACGGCCGGGTCGCCGAGGTCGAAGACGGCGTTCTCGCCGAGCGCGAGCAGCGCGGCCCCGTCGGGGGCGGCCAGGCCGGCCGCCTCGCAGGCCCGGGCGAGCAGCAGCCGGGCGTGGCCCTCGTCGAAGGGGATCATGACTGGGTTCCGTTCCGCCGACGTTCATCCGGTGGACCCCGGACGGTGATCATCATGACGCACGGACGCCGGGCCCCGCGCGCTGCGGGGCCCGGCGTCCTGCGGGTGCGGGCGGTGGCTCCGGCCTCCGGGCGGTGGCGTCAGACCCCGGCCCGGTGGCGGGGCGTCCCCTGCTCCGGACCGGCCGGCCGGGCGTGCGGGTCGCCGTCGGCGGCGGGCGGCGGGACGGACCCGCCGTGCGAGAGGTCCGGCAGCCGGTTCAGCCAGCGCGGCAGGTACCAGTTGCGGTCGCCCAGCAGGGTCATCACCGAGGGCAGCAGCACCGCGCGGATCACCGTGGCGTCGATCAGCACCGCGACCGCCAGGCCCACGCCCATCTGCTTCATCACCTGCATGGACAGCGAGCCGAAGACCGAGAACACCCCCACCATGATCACCGCGGCGCTGGTGACCACCCCGGCCGTGGAGCGGATGCCGTGGGCGACCGCGGCGCGGTTCGACAGGCCGCGGTCGCGGGCCTCCTTGATCCGGGAGACCACGAACACGTGGTAGTCCATCGAGAGCCCGAAGAGGATCACGAAGAGGAACAGCGGCACCCAGGACTCCACCGCCCCGACCCCGGCGGTGCCCAGCAGCGAGGCGCCCATGCCGTGCTGGAAGACCAGCGTCAGCACCCCGTACGCGGCGCCCACCGAGAGCAGGTTGAGCACCACGGCGGTGACGGCGACGACCGGCGAGCGGAAGGAGGTGAGCATCAGCAGGAAGGCGAAGACCACGACGAAGCCGAAGACCAGCGGCATCGAGCCGGTCATCTTCCGGTTGAAGTCGTACGAGGCGGCGGTCTGGCCGGTGACCGGGGCCTCGGTGCCGGGCACCTTGAGGACGGTGGCGGGCAGCAGGTCCTCGCGCAGGCTCTTCAGGGCGTCGTTGCTGGTGGCGTCGTTGCCGGTGCCGTTGAGCGGGATGTCGACGACGGCCACGTTCCGGTCGGGGTGCACGGCGACCTCCACCGGGCCGTGCATCCGCCCGCCGGCCAGCGCCTTCGCCCTGAGGTCGGCGATCGCGGCGGTCATCGCGGGGGAGTCGATGTCGGCGGCCCTGATCACCACGGTGGCGGGGGCGGGACTGCCGGGGAAGGCGGCCTCGATCTTCTGCGAGGCGGCGACCAGGGAGTTGCCCGCGGGCAGCTGCTGCTGGAAGGTCAGCTTGGCGGTGTGCATGGTGGCCAGCGGCGCGGCCAGCGCCAGCAGGAACGCCGTGGCGAGCACGGTGGCGGCCAGCGGGCGGCGCAGCACCGGGGTCAGCACCGCGTTCCAGAACCGCCCGCCGTCCTGTCCGGCGTCCGGGCGGCGCAGCTTGGCGAGGAACGGCACCCGGCCCTTCTCGACCCGGTCGCCGAGCATCGACAGCAGCGCGGGCAGCACGGTGAGCGAGCCGAGCACGGCGGTGACCACGACCACGATGGTGGCGAAGGCCATGGCCTTGAAGGTGGCGATCCCGGTGAGGAACATGCCGGCCATGGCGACGACCACGGTGACGCCGGAGACCAGCACCGCCCGGCCGCTGGTGGCGGCGGCCACGGCCAGCGCGGTGGCGGCGTCGCGCCCGGCGGCCCGCTCCTCGCGTTCGCGGCGCAGGTAGAAGAGGCAGTAGTCGACGCCGACGGCGAGGCCGACCAGCAGCATCACCGAGCCGGCGTCGCCGCTGGTGTGCAGGAACCCGCTGCCGAGGGCGACCAGTCCGCCGGCGGCGACGAAGGCGGTGAGCGCGAGCAGCACCGGCAGCACGGCGGCGACCAGCGCGCCGAAGGCGACCAACAGGATGCCGAGGGCGAGCGGCACGGCCGTCCACTCGGCGCGGGCGAAGTCGGTCTTGAGCTGGTCCTGCATCCACTTGCCGGAGCTGGCGTCGCCGAGCTGGGCCACGGTCAGGCCGGGGTGCTGCCGCTGCACACCGGCCACCGCGTCCAGCACCGACTGGACGTGGTCCACCGCCTTGTCGGGGTCGCCCTCGAGCGTCAGCACCACGAGCGCGGAGTGGCCGTCCGCGGAGACCGCGCCGCTGTCGTACGGGGAGCGGACCTCGGCCACCCGGCCGGTGCCGTCGACGGCGGCGATCACCTGGTCGACGGCGGTGCGGAACTCCGGGTCGTCGGCGGCGAGGGCGGCGCTCTGGACCAGGACGGTCTCGGCGGCGGGCTTCTTCAGCCCGGCCTCGTCGAGGATCCGCGCGGCCCGGGAGACCTGGCCGGGCACCTGCTCGGCCTCGGTGATCTTCGTGCTGCCGTGCGCGCCGCCGAGCGCGGCGGCCAGGACGACGAAGAGCAGCCAGCCGAACACGGCGGTCCTGCGGTGCCGGGCGCTCCAGGCGCCCATCGCGGCCGCCGGGCCGAGTCTGGGCTTCACGGGCTTCACGGTGGTTCTTCCCCCCTGGGAGAGCGGCGGTCGTCGCCGGACGGGATCGGCGGCGACCCGGGTCGGGGGAGCTGCCGATGGCGGTGCGCCGACTGCGGCCGGCGTCCCGATCGACAGTAGGGAAGCGGGGGTTGACGGTTAATCCGGCTGGCGGGTCACCTCCTCCTGGTGTTCTCCTCGGGGGCCGGGGTGGGGTTTTCCCTACCCCCCGACCCCGAGATCTCCTCCTGGGGGGTAGGGATCCACCTCCACCCTGAGGGGGAGAAGGCTCCACCCGGAGCACGAGGTCAAGGGGCCTGTGCGCGGGCGAGACTGGGACGGGGCCGCTTCGGCGGTCCGACGGGGGTTGAAGCACACGGGGGCTCCTTGCCGGTCGGCAAGCAAGTACTCGTAGGATGATGCCCCAGATCCACTTACCTGCCGACCGGCAAGGAGTGTCGCGAGGCACGTCCCGAGCCGGCCTTGCCGTCGCCCGGTGTCCCGTCCCCCAAGGGCTGCGGTGAACCATGCCCAGGAGGCATCACGAGCATGTTCCACCGACTAGGGAAATTCGTCGTTCGCCGCGCGTGGTGGGTGATCGCCGCATGGGTCGTCGCGATGATCGCCATCGTCGCGTCGGCGCCGAAGGTCACCTCGCAGACGGACGAGTCCGCGTTCCTGCCCAAGCACTACGAGTCCATCCAGGCGGCGGAGCTCCAGTCGCGGGCCTTCCCGTCGAGCTTCACCCCCGCCGCGCTGCTGCTCTTCGAGCGCAACGACGGACAGGCGCTGAACGAGACCGACCAGGCCACGATGGACAAGGTCGTCAAGGGCCTCACCGACGCGCACATCCCCGCCGTCGAGACGGTCCTGCCGGTCGACCCCAAGAGCTCCAAGTCCAAGGACGGCAAGTACGCGCTGTCCATGGTCGCCATCGACAAGACCAAGATGCAGAGCCCGGAGTACAGCGAAGCCGCGAAGAAGCTCCGCACCGAGGGCACCAGGCTCGCCGACGGCTCCGGACTGAAGTTCCAGGTCGGCGGCCAGGCCGCCAGTGCCCTGGACCAGAAGGACGCCTCCGGCGCCACCGACGCCATCGTCATGGTCGGCAGCCTGCTGCTGGTCATCCTGATCGTCGGCGTCATCTTCCGCAGCATCCTGGCCGGCATCCTGCCGGTCATCCTCTCGCTGGTCATCGCGATGCCGGTGGCCAACGGCCTGATCGCCGACGCGATCAAGATGTTCGACCTGAAGTCCTCCCCGATGACCTCGGCGATCCTGATCATCGTGGTGCTCGGCGTCGGCACCGACTACTTCCTCTTCCTGGCCTTCCGCTACCGCGAGCGGCTGCGCCTGGGCGAGGACCGCAAGACGGCCGTGGCCAACGCCGTGGGCCGGGTCGGCGAGGCGATCGCCTCCGCCGCCGGTGCCGTCGCCGTCGCCTTCGCCGTGCTGGTCCTCTCCAGCCTGGGCATGTTCACCGCGCTCGGCCCGGCCCTGGCCATCGCCGTCATCGCGACCGCCCTGGTCTCGCTGACCCTGGCCCCCGCCGTGCTCGCCGTCATCCCGTCCAAGGGCGTGTTCTGGCCGGGCAAGAAGTGGATGCAGGAGCCGAACAACGCCCGCTTCGCCGCGCTGGGCCGGATGACCGGCAAGAAGCCCGGCCTGGTCGCCCTGGTCTCCGGCGGCGTCCTGGTGGTGCTGGCCCTGGCCGGCCTCAACTACAACGGCACCTACGACCTGGCCGGCAGCTCGATGCCCAAGGGCAAGGAGTCGATGGTCGTCCAGGAGAAGCTGATGACCGGCTTCTCGGCCGGCGCCGCCGACCCGAGCCACGTCTACCTGACCAGCACCGACGGCGCGAAGCTCGGCGACGCGGCGATCAAGGACTTCGCCGGGAAGCTCCAGGGCGTCCCCGGGGTGGCCACCGTCGTCGCGCCGTCCGCCGAGGCCAGGACGGTCAACGCCGACGGCACCACCGGTGACTTCACCGTCCTGCTCAAGGACGCGCCGGCCTCCAACCAGGCCATCGACACCATCGAGAAGGTCCGGGACACCGCCCACGCCTCGGCCCCGGCCGGCAGCAAGGCCCTGGTCGGCGGCATCACCTCGGTGTACAAGGACATCAACACCGCGATGGTGCACGACTACACCCTGGTCTTCCCGATCGCGGCCCTGCTCATCATGATCATCCTGGGGCTCCAGCTGCGCAGCGTGGTCGCGCCCTGGTACCTGATGGCCTCGGTCGGCCTCGGCTTCGGCGCCACCCTCGGCGCCACCACCCTGGTGTTCCAGAACATCAAGGGCGAGCCGGGCCTGATGTTCATGCTGCCGATCTTCATCTACCTCTTCGTGGTGGCGATCGGCACGGACTACAACATCCTGATCATCGCCCGCCTGCGGGAGGAGGCCCGCGAGGGCCGCAGCCCGCGCGAGGCGGCCCGCGAGGCCGTCAAGCACGGCGGTCCGACCGTCGCGGCGGCCGGCTTCATCCTGGCGGCGTCGTTCGCGACCTTCATGTTCGCGGGCAACGTGCTCTTCATGGAGCTCGGCTTCTCGCTGGCCTTCGGCATCGTGCTGGCGGCCTTCGTGATGGCGATGTTCTTCACCCCGGCGCTCACCGCGCTGCTCGGCCACCGCGCCTGGTGGCCCGGCCACGCGGACAGCCCCGACCACGGCCACGGCCACGGCGCGGGCCCGGCCCCACTGGCCGGCGCCCACGGGATGCCGGAGCCGGCCGGCCGGCGCTGACCCGACCGGGTCGGCGCGGCCGGCCCGGACGGGCCCGGACCGGCCCGAGGAGGCCGGTGAGGACAGGCGGCGCCCCGCTTCGGCGGGGCGCCGCTGCCCCTTTTCCCGGGCGGCCAAACGTGATCTCCCAGGCGGAAAAATCCCCGGTCAACCCCCGTTCCACCGTGCTACAGTCGATGCAGTTGCAGTTTTGGTTCCCATGAACGTGGTGTGCGCCTGCTGGTTCCAACCGACAGGCGCATTTGTTTTGTCCGGTGTTTCAGTCTCCGGATGGGGATCGCGGCTACACGGGGACTCACGAGGTGTGGGTCCCTGATGCCCCAGTTAGAGGAGACGGTTATGGCTACCGGCACCGTGAAGTGGTTCAACAGCGAAAAGGGCTTCGGCTTCATCGAGCAGGATGGCGGCGGCGCCGACGTGTTCGCCCACTACTCGAACATCCAGGCTCAGGGCTTCCGTGAGCTGTTCGAGGGCCAGAAGGTCGAGTTCGACGTCACCCAGGGCCAGAAGGGCCCGCAGGCCGAGAACATCCAGATCATCGGCTGACGTCAGCTCCACGCTGACTCGCGATCATCGCGAAGCGGGGGCCCGCACCTCACGGTGCGGGCCCCCGCTCATGCCGCCGTACGGCCGGGGCGGCGCACTCTTCTTCCGACGGCCGACACAGCCCGCAGCCCGGGCTGCAGACCGACGGACGGAGATCCCGTGACCACCCCTGCCCGCCCGCCGCGCGATCGCGGCACCCGCACCACCGACCAGTCCCGCCGCACCGGCCAGCCCGGCCGCAGCGCGGCCCTTGTCGCCCAGCTTGTCGGTCATGGCCTTCCAGCCGTCCCAGTCCGACTCGTCCAGCGGGTCCTCGATGGAGACCAGCGGG
>NZ_JBEZUT010000324.1:0-9905 GCF_040636595.1 Kitasatospora sp. NPDC036755 | reverse complement strand
GCCTCCGCACCCGCCCGCCCGGCAAGCGGGGCGGCCTCGTACGGGGACGGCGCGAGCGCGCGCCGCTCCCGTACGGGGCCGTGCCGGGACAGCCGGCGGTCCGTGCGGTCCGTACAGGCCTATGAGCTCTCCGGGGTGGCGAGGCGGCGGAGTTCCTTCTTGTCGGGCTTGCCGGTGTCGGTGAGGGGCAGCACGTCGGCGAAGTCGATGACGTCGGGCACGTACATCTCGCCCCGGCCGTCGCGGACCAGCGTCCGCAGCTCCTGCGCCGTCACGTCCGCCCCGGGGCCGGGCACCACGGTGGCGTGGACGCGTTCGTGGCCGCCCTCGCCGCGGACCCCGTAGACGGCGCAGTGCCGTACACCGGGGTGGGTGTGGAGGAAGTCCTCGAGTTCGGTGGTGTACACGTGGCCGCCGACGACGGCGATCATGTCCTTGATCCGGTCGACGACGGAGAGGTAGCCGTGTTCGTCGAGCCGGCCGAGGTCGCCGGTGTGCACCCAGCCGCCGCGCAGGACCTCGGCGGTCAGCTCCGGGTTCTTCCAGTAGCCCTCCATCGCGAACTCGGACCGGACGCATATCTCGCCGAGCTCCCCGGTCGGGAGCGCGCGGTCGGCCTCGTCGCGGATCTCCACCTCGACGCCGTCGACCAGCGGGCCGGCGGTGCGCAGCAGGTCGAGGCGGTCGGGGTCGTGCTCGGCGGCGGACAGCACGCTGACGATGCCGGCCTCGAACTGGCCGTAGGCCTGCTGGAACACCCGGCCGAAGCGGCGGACCGCCTCGGCGATGCGCACCGGCGAGGAGGGCGTGCCCCCGTACGTGATCTGCCGGAGGCTGGAGAGGTCGGTGGTTCCGGCGTCGGGGTGGTCCAGCACCTGGTAGAGCAGCGGGGGCAGCAGGAACAGGTCGGTGATGCGCTCGCGGGCGACGGTGGCCAGGATCTCGCCGGGGTCGAAGCCGTAGTGGAGCACGACCGTGCCGCGGTTGGCGAGGGTGCCGTCGGCGACGAATCCGGCCGCGTGCGACAGCGGCGTGCACACCAGGTCCCGCCGCTGCTCACCGGTGAGCACGGCGCGGAGCCAGTTCCCCTGCATCCGGGCGAAGGTGCTGCGGATGCCCTTGGGGTGGCCGGTGGTGCCGCCGGAGTGGCGGATGAAGCACAGGTCGTCCGGCCGGGCGGCACTGGCCAGCGGCTCGTCCGACCGGGACGCGGCCAGGGCGAGCAGGTCGTCGCCCAACTCTGCCTCCCCGTCGCCGGTTTCGCCGAGGACCAGGACGTGTTCGACCGGCACCGCGGCCGCGAGGAGCGCGGCGCGCTCGGCGAGGCGGGGGTCGACGATGAAGGCGTAGGTCTCGACGTCGGCCATGATCCGGGCCTGGACGTCGACGCCCAGCCGGATGTACAGGTGGTTGAAGTGCGCGCCCAGCAGGTTGACGGCGTAGCGGACCGCGACGGTCTCCGGGATGTTGCCGCACAGCAGGGTCACGGTGCGGCCGCGCTCCACGCCCCGCTCGCGCAGGGCACGGGCGAGCCGGTAGACGAGGGAGCGGAACTCCGCGGCGCCGAGCCGTCGTTCGCCGCTGACCAGGACGGCCTGCCCCGGTTCGTCCGCCAGTCCGTCGAGGACGATCTCCACGTAGTTGCGGAACGCGGGGTCATCGGTGGGACCGCCGTCACCGGCGGGGTCGGCCGGGCGCGCCTCGGACGTGTTCATCGCTGCTGGTCTCCTTGTGGCGAGGAGGCACGCGACGCCCCGGGTCCGGGACGACTCGTGCACGGAGGGATGTCCGTCCTCCGTCAACTACCCACGCCGAGACGGCTGGAACGAGTACGTCCTCGCCCGTGTCCCGCCGTCCACCTGTGTCCCGCCACCCAGCCCGAGGAAACCGACCGCCGGCATCCGGCCGGTCTCCTCGACAGCCCGCGCGCCGGATCCGGGGTCAGTCGACCCGCTCCTGCTCGGCCTCCACCTGGGCGTTCCACTCGCGCTTGACCGCCCGCCAGGCATCGTCGTCCTGGCCGAACCGCCAGTAGCCGGAGATGGACAGCCGTTCGCGCGGAACACCGCGCTCCACGCGCAGTTGGCGCCGCAGCTCCTTGACGAAGCCGGCCTCCCCGTGGACGAAGGCCGACACCGTGCCGGCGGGGAACTCCAGCCCGCGCACCGCCTCGACGAGGGCCTCGCCCACCGGGCGCTCACCGCGGTGCAGCCAGACGAGTTCGACGGGGGCGGGCGAGACGATCTTCTGCTCCTCCGCGGCGTCGGCGACCTCGATGAAGGCGTGCACCACGGCGCCGGCCGGCATCCGCTCCAGGGCCACCGCGATCGCCGGCAGCGCGCTCTCGTCACCGACGAGCAGGTGCCAGTCGGCGTCCGCCTCCGGGGCGTAGCCGCCGCCGGGGCCCAGGATGCGCACCGTCTCACCGGGCAGCGCCCGGGCCGCCCACGGCCCGGCCAGACCCTCGTCACCGTGCACCACGAAGTCGATGGTCAGCTCGCACAGTGCCGGGTCCCAGGCCCGCACGGTGTAGGTCCGGGTGACCGGCCACTGCTCGCGCGGGTACTCCTCGCGGATCCGCGCCAGGTCGAACGGCTCCGCGTAGTCGACACCCGCGGGCGCGAACAGCACCTTGACATAGTGGTCGGTGAATTCCGTGGCGTCGAAGTCCTCCAGCCCCTCGCCGCCGAGGACCAGGCGCACCATGTGCGGCGTGATCCGCTCGGTGCGCAGAACCCGCGTCTCGCGGACGCGCGGCGTCCTGCGGATCGGCTGGTCGGTCATGGGGTCCCCCCTGGTCATGCTGTCAGGTCGATCAGTTGGTTAGGCTCACCTAAGTTAGCAGGTCGGGTGGCCGGGCGGGAGACCCGCACCGCCGGCCGGCGCCGGCCGCGACACCCCCACCCGGCCGCCTCCCCGAACTCCCCCACGGCCTCGGCCATTCGGCCACTCGACCACAGGACCCGAGCCCGCCTCGGACAGCCACCCGAGGAGCAGTGAGCGGCAGCACGACCGCGCGCACCGGGTGGACGTCACGTCGCCGAGCGGCGGCGACGGTGAATAATCGCTGTTCGATCACCGGAGGGCGGTGATAGACATCCGGCGTGCAAAAGAATCTTGAGTTCCCCGACCTGCTGCGACTGATCGACGAGCAGTCGGCAGCCTTCCGTGCCGTGGTCGCCGCCGCGCCCGGTCTCGACGCGCAGGTTCCGAGCTGCCCCGGGTGGACGCTGGCCGATCTGGTGAAGCACCTGGGTGGGGGAGACCGCTTCTGGGCCGCCATCGTCGGCGCGGGGCCCGCCGACGGGCCGCCGGCCGAGGCCGTCGCCGCGCGCGCCGCGCTGGAGGTGCCGCAGGAGCGCGAGGCCCTGGTGGCCTGGCTGGAAGCGTCGACGCGGCTTCTGCTGGACGCCCTGCGCGCGGCGGGACCGGAGAGCGGCTGCTGGACGTGGTGGCCCGCGTCGCAGTCACCGACGACCGTCGGCGGCGTCGCCCGGCACCGGGTCCAGGAGACCGCGGTGCACACCTACGACGCCCAGCTCGCCGGGGGCGCCCCGCAGCCGCTGTCGGGCGAGCTGACGCTCGACGGTGTGGAGGAGTTCCTGTTCACCGTCTGCGCGACGCCGAGCGCCTGGCCGCACAAGCCCACGGCCTTCGACTTCCACGCCGCCGAGGGCCTCTCCTGGCGCCTCACCGTCGACGGCGACGGCGCCCGCGTCACCCGCGTCCCCGCGCCCACCGCCACGACCGGCGAGGAGCCGGACGCCGCCGGCGCCTCCGTCCACGGCACGGCCAGTGAACTGGTCCTCTACCTGTACGACCGGATCAAGGCCGAGTCCCTGCGCGTTGACGGGGACGCGGGGCTCCTCGACCTGCTCCGTGCCTGGGAGCCGGAGGAGAAGTAGGACGCGGCGTCCCGGCGGGTGTCACCCCATGACGCCCGCCGGGACGGTTTCCTGAGCAGCCTCCGCCCGGTGGCGAACCCGAACGCGTCGCCGCCCTCCCCACGAACGGTCCTTCCGACGTCCTCGCCCTCGACGAGCGCGAGGACGTGCTCCGTTCCACCGACTCCGCCCCCGGCCTGACCCGGGCGGTACCCACCCGCGGGGCAAGCCCGACCGTCCGGTCGCACGGCGGGCCGATGACGGACACGCGGCACCCTCGCGCGTTCCGACCGGCCGACCGGGTGACGCCGACCGGGTGCCGGTCGCGGATCGGGGGCGCGTCCGGGGGCGGGGTGGCAGAGTGGGCGCGGCATGATCCGGATGCGTGGGGACGGCCTGGATGGATGGGATGCACGGCCGTGACCTCGGGACCACGGCCTCGAGCGGACCCGGCGGACCCCGCTCCGCCGGAGGCGGTCTGCGGTCACGGCTCCGGGCGCCCAGTGTCGCCGGACAGGTGTTCCTCTGGATGCTGGTCGTGGTGGTGCTGCTCGTCGCCGCCGCGCTGGCGGCACTGATCCTGCAGGCCCGCAGCTACGCCACGCGTGACGCGGAGCACCGGACGCGTGCCGCGGCCATCGCCCTGGCGCACGTCCCGACGGTCCTGGACGCCATGGACAGCGCCGATCCGACCGCGGTGCTGCAACCGCTGGCCGTGGCGGTGAGGAACAGCACCGGTTTCGACTACGTCGTGTTCGCCGGCCCCGACGGCACCCGCTACGCCTCCACCGACCACCCCGAGCTGATCGGTCAGCCCGTCTACGGCCCCTTGCAGGAGGAGCTGAAGGGCCCGGTCACCCTGACGATGAACAACCCGCTGTCGCACGACATGGAGTCGAGCGCGCCGGTCACCAGGCCGGACGGTTCGGTGGCGGGCCTGGTCCAGGTGGGCTACTACGTCGAGAGCGCGCTCGGCGCGGTGGGCGGACAGCTGCCGCTGCTGCTCGGGGGCGCGGCCGCCGCGCTCGTGGCGGGCACGGCCGGGGCGGTGCTGGTGCGGCGCCGGCTGCGCCACCAGACGCGGGGCCTGGGCCCGGCCGAGATGACGCGGATGTACGAGCACCACGACGCGGTGCTGCACGCCGTTCGCGAGGGCGTGCTGATCATCGGTGAGGACGGGCGGGTGGTGCTGGCGAACGACGAGGCCCGGCGGCTGCTGGAGCTGCGGCCCGGGGTCGAGGAGCGTCCGGTGGCCGAGCTGGGGCTCGATCCGGGGTTGGCCGAGCTGCTGGCGTCGGGGCGGTCCGCCACCGACGAGGTCCACCGGGCCGCGGGGCGCCTGCTCGCCGTCAACGTCCGCTCGACCGCGCCGTTCGGCGGCGGCGCCGGCAGCGTCGCCACGATCCGGGACACCACCGAGCTGCGGGCGCTGGCCGGGCAGGCCGAGGCGGCGCAGGCCCGGCTGCGGCTGCTGTACGACGCGGGGCTCCGGGTGGGCACCACCCTGGACGTGGTGCAGACCGCGCAGGAACTGACCGACGTGGCGGTGCCGCGGTTCGCGGACTTCGCCACGGTGGAGCTCGCCGAGGCGGTCCTGCACGGGGACGAACCGGTGCCGGGTCCGGGCACCGCCGACGGTCCGCAGGTCCGCCGGGTGGCCGTGGGCGGCGTCCGCGAGGACCCGTCCTTCCGCCCGGTGGGCGCGCGGAACGACCCGCCGCCCGGCACACCGGAGGCCACCGCCCTGGCGACGGGTCAGGCCACCCTGGTGACCGACCTGCGTCGGTCCCGGGCCTGGCGGGACGCCGACCCGGCGACCGCCGACCGGATGCTCGCCTCCGGGGTCCACTCGCTGATCTCCGCGCCGCTCACGGCACGCGGCCTGACCCTGGGCACGGTCACCTTCTGGCGCGCGCGGGAGTCCGACGCCTTCGAGGACGAGGACGTCGCCGTCGCCGAGGAACTCGTCGCCCGCACCGCCGTGTGCCTCGACAACGCCCGCCGTTACACCCGCGAACACCGGCTGGCCGAGGCGTTGCAGCGCAGCCTGCTGCCCCGCAACGTGCCCGAACAGAGCGCGGTCGACGTCGCCTACCGCTACCGGCCGGCCCGGCAGGGGGTCGGCGGGGACTGGTTCGACGTCCTCCCCCTGCCCGGCTTCCGGGTGGCGCTGGTCGTCGGCGACGTCGTCGGCCACGGCCTGCACGCCGCGGCCACGATGGGCAGGCTCCGCACCGCCGTCCTCAACTTCTCCGCCCTCGACCTGCCGCCGGACGAACTGCTCGCCCGCCTGGACGAACTGGTCACCCGGCTCGACCAGAACGAGGCGGCCCCGGCGGACGGTGACGGCGGCGACGGGAGCGAGGACGGCGAGCGCGCGGTCACCGGCGCCACCTGCCTGTACGCGATCTACGACCCCGCCTCCGGAACCTGCGCCATGGCCCGGGCCGGCCACCCGCCGCCCGCGCTGATCCTGCCCGACGGCCGGGTGGAGATCGTCGACCTGCCCGCCGGCCCGCTCCTCGGTGTGGGCGGTCTGCCCTTCGAGACCACCGAGCTCCAGCTGGCACCCGGCACCACGGTGGCCCTCTACACCGACGGCCTCGTCACCGGCCGGGACCGCGACCTGGACAACGGGCTCACCGCGCTGCGCCGCGCCATGGCGAGCGCCCGGGCCGAGGGCGATGGATCCCCGGAGGACACCTGCCGGGCCGTGTTCGACGCGCTGGTCCCGCCGCACCCCCGCGACGACATCGCCCTCCTCGTCGCCCGCACACGGCTGCTCGAACCCGACCAGGTGGCCACCTGGGACGTGCCGTTCGACTTCGCCGCCGTCTCCGGCATCCGCCGGGCGTGCGCCGACCAGCTGACCGTCTGGGGCCTGGAGGAACTGAGCTTCACCACCGAACTGATCCTCAGCGAACTGATCACCAACGCCATCCGCTACGGTGCCGAACCGGTCCGCGTCCGCATGCTGCGCGACACCAGCCTGGTCTGCGAGGTCTCCGACGGGAGCAGCACCGCCCCGCACCTGCGCTACGCGGCCACGACGGACGAGGGCGGGCGGGGGCTGTTCCTGGTGGCGCAGACGGCCGAGCGCTGGGGAACCCGGTACACGGCCCGGGGCAAGGTCATCTGGTCCGAGCAGACGCTGACCGCCCCCGAGTTCCAGTTCGAGGCGATGGTGCTGTAAACCCGGGACGTGTGAGCCCCGCGCCCGGACCCCACCGGCGGGGTCGGGGGCGGCGGCGAGGCGGACGGCCTCGTCATGCTGCCTCCGGGCCGGCGGCACCGGTGGGGAGGACCGGTCGGCCGAGATCGGTCCGCCCCGTGAGCCGGTGGCGAACGAGCGGGCCGGGCGGCGCGACCACGCCGTGGACCGCCGTGGACCGCCGTCGCCGTGCCCACGGCCCTGGGCGGGAGCGGGTTCAGCCCCGGTTTCCCCGTCCGGCGGCGGCACGGGCCCGGCCGGTGATGTTGCGGGCCATGTCGCCGAACACCACGGAGTGGAACGGCACGAGCGACCACCAGTAGGCGTGGCCGGCCAGCCCGTGCGGGTGGAAGAGGGCGCGCTGGCGGTAGTGCGTTCCGCCGGCGCCGTTCGGTGCCACGGAGAGTTCGAGCCAGGCGAGGCCGGGCAGGCGCATCTCGGCGCGCAGCCGCAGCAGCCGTCCGGGGTCGATCTCCTCGACCCGCCAGAAGTCGAGCGGGTCACCGACCCGCAGCCGGGCCGGGTCGCGCCGGCCCCGACGCAGCCCGATGCCGCCGGCCAGGCGGTCGAGCCGGCCGCGCAGTTCCCACGCGAGCGGGAAGGAGTACCAGCCGTTGTCGCCGCCGATCCCCTCGACGACCCGCCAGACGTCCTGCGGAGCGGTGTCCGTGTCGAGCTCCTTGACGTCCTGGTAGAGGCTTCCGCCGGCCCAGTCGGGGTCGGTGGGAAGCGGGTCGCTGGGGGCGCCGGGGAGACTGGCCGAGGACCAGTGGGTGGAGACCTCGGCGTCGCGGATCCGGCGCAGCGCGAGGGCGACCGCCCGGTCGAAGCCGGTCGCGCCGTCCGGCGGGTCGGGCGACCACCTGACGATGTCGTGCTCGGTGCAGACCACCTCGTGCCGCAGCGATTCGACCAGCGGCCGGGCGATGGAGTTCGGCACCGGGGTGACGAGTCCGATCCAGTGCCCGGAGAGCCAGGGGGTGAGGGCCGGGGTGGGAAGGATCAGCCGCGGCGGCAGCCCGGCCACCCGGGCGTAGCGCTGCATCATCTGCCGGTAGGTCAGCACGTCGGGGCCTCCGAGGTCGAAGCTCCGGTTCACGTCGGCCGGCAGGCCGGCGACGGCGACCAGGTGACGCAGCACGTCCCGGACCGCGATCGGCTGGATGCGGGTGTTCACCCAGCGCGGGGTGACCATCACGGGCAGCCGTTCGGTCAGGTACCGGAGCATCTCGAAGGAGGCCGAGCCGGAGCCGATGATCACCGCTGCCCGGAGCTCGGCGGTGGGCACGCCGCTGTCGCGCAGCTGCCGCCCGACCTCGGCGCGCGAGCGCAGGTGCGGCGAGAGCCGGGACGCGGGGACGCCGCGGGGGACGAGCCCGCCGAGGTAGACGATCCGGCGCACCCCGGCCTCGCGGGCGGCGGCGCCGAAGTCCCGGGCGGCCCGCCGGTCGGTCTCCTCGAAGCCGGGGCCGGTCCCGAGCGAGTGGACCAGGTAGTAGGCGACGTCGGCTCCGCGCAGCGCCTCGACGAGCGTCTCGGGCCGGGTGACGTCGCCCTTCGCGGTCTCCACCCGGGGCCGCCAGGGCTGGTCGCGCAGCCGGCCCGGGTCGCGGGCCAGGCAGCGCACCCGGTGCCCGGCGGCGAGCAGTTCGGGCACCAGACGGCCGCCGATGTAGCCGGTGGCGCCGGTGACCAGGCAGGTGAGCGGTGCGGGCATGGCGGCCTCCCGGTCGGTGATGGGCTCGGGCGGTACGGAGTCCGAGCGACGGCCCCCGGCGCGAGTGGCCGCGCCGGGTGGTCGGCCTGGCACCCGTCCCGGTGCCGGTCATGGTGGTCGCGATGGACGGCCCGCGGGACGGGACTGTCGTACGGTCTCGCGGCTACCCCGTCCTTCGGAGCCGACCCGTGCACCGGATCGCCCCGGTTTCGGACGCGGCCGGAAAACGATGCACAATGGGTGCGAGTCGCCCGGCCGGCCGGAACGCCGCACCGTGGACCCCGTGACCACGAGCACCCGCGCACGCGCCGCCCCACGACCCGCCCCACGGCCCGCAGCCGACCCGGTGGACCTGGCGGACCCGGCGGACCCGGCGGACCCGGCCGAGCTGATGGCCCTGGTGGCGGCGCACGGCGACACGGACGCGTTCGCCGCGCTGTACGCGACGCTCGCCCCGCCCGTGTACGGCGTCGCGCTGCGCACGCTGCGCAGTCCGTCGCACGCGGAGGAGGTGACCCAGGAGGTCATGCTGGAGGTCTGGCGCACCGCCGCCGCGTACCGGCCCGAGCGGGGCAGCGTGCTCGCCTGGACGCTCACCCTCGGCCACCGCCGCGCGGTCGACCGCATCCGGTCGACCCAGGCGGCCGGCGACCGCGAGGTCCGGGCCGCCCTGCGCGAGCGGCCCGTCGGCGAGTCGGTGGCCGACCAGGCGGAGCGGCTCCTCGACGTCCAGCGGGTCCGGCGCGCCCTCGCCCGGCTCAGCCGGCCCCAGCGCGAATCGCTGGTCCTCGCCTACTACGGCGGCTACTCGCAGCGGGAGATCGCGCAGTCCCTGGGGCTCCCGCTCGGTACCGTGAAGACCCGCATGCGCGACGGCCTCCGCCGGCTGCGCTCCGCGCTCGACGACCACGAGCCGGCGGGGCCGGCGGGACGGGCGGCGGCACGGACGCCGTAGGGAGGCACCGGTGGCAGTGGAGGCATCCGTGAAGGGGGACCGTGCCATGGGTTCGGGCCCGGTCGAGGCCCGGACGGCCCCGGGCGCCGCGCGGACGCCCCCGCGGGACGACCGGACGGTGGGGGGCGCCTCGCGGGC
>NZ_JBEZUT010000323.1:0-9913 GCF_040636595.1 Kitasatospora sp. NPDC036755 | reverse complement strand
GGACGGGCGGACGTCGGAGCGGGCCGGCTGCTCGGCCGCCTCGGCGGTCCGGCCGGCCAGCGCGGCCCGGGCGGCGGCCAGCGCCACCCGGGCGAGCAGCGGATCCTCCCGCAGGCCGGCCGCGCGCTTGGCGCTCTGGCAGGCGGTGCACCAGACCGGCGAGGCCGGCCCGTCCGGGTACACCATCTCCTCGGGCGGCAGGTAGTGCCCACCGCACTCGACGCACTCGAAGACGAACCTCATCCGACGATCACCGTCCCGGATCCGTGGCACCGACCGCAGGGCGACCAGAAGGTGTGGACGCTGGGCACCATGCTTCCTTCCTCGTCCAGTTCGACCGTTGCCTCGGTCTTCTGGGTCCCCCCGGA
This sequence comes from Kitasatospora sp. NPDC036755, assembly GCF_040636595.1. NCBI lineage: Bacteria > Bacillati > Actinomycetota > Actinomycetes > Kitasatosporales > Streptomycetaceae > Kitasatospora > Kitasatospora sp. NPDC036755. The sequence continues at coordinate 9,545 of NZ_JBEZUT010000323.1, read as the reverse complement.
CCCGCCGCACCCGGAACAGGACTGAACCTCGGGCATATGCCGTCCTTCCGTGGCGGAGCACCACCGTAGCGCGATTCTCCGTCAGGAAGCACCGCTCGCCGCGATCCACCACCCGTACGGGTAGCGCCGGGCCCGCCCGGAACGGGTGTCGGCCCCCCGCCTGAGCACCAGAGCGGGGGGCCGACCGTCCGAGGTTTCGACCGTCCGAGGTTTCGAACGTCCGAGGGGCTGATCCCCCGGAGGGGCGATCGGGTGAGGAGCCGTCAGCCGCGGGCGGCCCGCAGGAACTCCCGGTTCATCGCGGCGATGCTGGGCAGCGGGATGCCCTTGGGGCAGGCGGTCGCGCACTCGCCGGTGTTGGTGCAGCCGCCGAAGCCCTCGGCGTCCATGGCCGAGACCATGTTCCGCACCCGGGCGGCCCGTTCCGGCGCGCCCTGCGGCAGCACGTTGAGGTGCACCACCTTGGCGGAGGTGAAGAGCATCGCCGAACCGTTCGGGCAGGCCGCCACGCAGGCGCCGCAGCCGATGCACTCGGCGTGCTCGAAGGCGGTGTCGGCGACCTCCTTGGGGACGGGCGTGGCGTGCGCCTCCGGGGCGGCGCCGGTGGGGGCGGTGATGTAGCCGCCGGAGCCGATGATCCGGTCGAAGGCGGAGCGGTCCACCACCAGGTCCTTGACCACCGGGAACGCCGCCGCCCGCCACGGTTCGACGTCGATGGTGTCGCCGTCCCGGAAGTGCCGCATGTGCAGCTGGCAGGTGGTGGTGCGCTCGGGGCCGTGCGCCTGGCCGTTGATGACCATGCCGCAGGCGCCGCAGATGCCCTCGCGGCAGTCGTGGTCGAAGGCGACCGGCTGGTCGCCGCGGGTGATCAGCTCCTCGTTGAGGGTGTCCAGCATCTCCAGGAAGGACATGTCCGGGCTGATCCCGCTGACCTGGTAGGTGGTCATCGAGCCGGGCGCGTCCGGGCCCGCCTGGCGCCAGATGCGCAGGGTGAGGTTCATGCGTAGCTCCGCTGGGTGGGGTGGACGTACTCGAAGTCGAGTTCCTCGCGGTGGAGGACGGGTGCCTCGCCGGTGCCGGTGAACTCCCAGGCGGCGGCGTAGGAGTACTCCTCGTCGCGGCGGGCGGCCTCGCCGTCGGGGGTCTGGCTCTCCAGGCGGAAGTGGCCGCCGCAGGACTCGGCGCGGTGCAGCGCGTCCAGGCACATCAGTTCGGCCAGTTCGAAGTAGTCGACCAGCCGGTTGGCCTTCTCCAGCGACTGGTTGAGCTCCTGCCCGGTGCCCGGCACCTTGATCCGGCGCCAGAACTCCTCGCGCAGGAGCGGGATCCGCTCCAGCGCCCGCCGCAGCCCGGCCTCGTCGCGGGCCATCCCGCACTCGTCCCAGAGCAGTTCGCCGAGCTCGCGGTGGAAGGAGTCCGGGGTGCGGTCGCCGTCCACCGCGAGGATCAGGTTGAGCCGGTCCTCGACCTCGGCCTCCACCTCGGCGAGCACCGGGTGGTCGGCGGGCACGGCCGGCAGCGGGTGGCGGGCCAGGTAGTCGTTGATGGTGGGCGGCAGCACGAAGTAGCCGTCGGCGAGGCCCTGCATCAGGGCGCTGGCCCCGAGCCGGTTGGCGCCGTGGTCGGAGAAGTTGGCCTCCCCGACCGCGAACAGCCCCGGGACGGTGGTCTGCAGGTCGTAGTCGACCCAGAGCCCGCCCATCGTGTAGTGGATCGCCGGGTAGATCCGCATCGGCACCCGGTACGGATCCTCGGCGGTGATCCGCTCGTACATCTCGAAGAGGTTGCCGTACTTGGCCTCGACGGCCTCCCGGCCCATCCGGCGGATCGCGTCGGCGAAGTCCAGGTAGACGCCCTGGCCGCCGGGGCCGACGCCGCGGCCCTCGTCGCAGACGTTCTTGGCGGCCCGGGAGGCGATGTCGCGCGGCACCAGGTTGCCGAAGGACGGGTAGATCCGCTCCAGGTAGTAGTCCCGTTCCTCCTCCGGGATCTGCCCGGGCGGCCGGTCGTCGCCCCGCGCCTTGGGAACCCAGATCCGGCCGTCGTTGCGCAGCGACTCGCTCATCAGGGTGAGCTTGGACTGGTGGTCGCCCGAGCGCGGGATGCAGGTCGGGTGGATCTGGGTGAAGCACGGGTTGGCGAAGTACGCGCCGCGCCGGTGCGCCCGCCAGACCGCGGTGGCGTTGGAGTTCTTGGCGTTGGTGGAGAGGTAGAACACGTTGCCGTAGCCGCCGCTGGCGAGCACCACGGCGTCCGCGGTGTAGGAGCGGATCTCGCCGGTGACGAGGTCGCGGGCGACGATGCCGCGGGCCCGGCCGTCGACCACCAGCAGGTCGAGCATCTCGGTGCGCGGGTGCAGTTCCACGTTCCCGGCCGCGATCTGCCGGGAGAGCGCCTGGTAGGCGCCGAGCAGCAGTTGCTGGCCGGTCTGGCCGCGGGCGTAGAAGGTCCGGGAGACCTGCACGCCGCCGAAGGACCGGGTGTCCAGCAGGCCGCCGTACTCGCGGGCGAAGGGCACGCCCTGGGCCACGCACTGGTCGATGATCTCCACCGACACCTGGGCCAGCCGGTGCACGTTGGACTCGCGGGCGCGGAAGTCGCCGCCCTTGACGGTGTCGTAGAACAGCCGGCGGATCGAGTCGCCGTCGTTGCGGTAGTTCTTGGCCGCGTTGATGCCGCCCTGGGCGGCGATCGAGTGGGCCCGCCGGGGGGAGTCCTGGAAGCAGAACTGGACGACGTGGTAGCCCTGTTCGGCCAGGGTGGCGCCGGCCGCGCCGCCGGCCAGTCCGGTGCCGACGACGATCACGGTGTGCTTGCGCCGGTTGGCCGGGTTGACCAGCTTGGCGTCGAACCGCCGCTGGTCCCAGCGCTGTTCGATCGGCCCCTCGGGGGCCTTGGCGTCGGCGACCGGCTCGCCGAGGGTGTAGTCCTGGTAGGTCATTTCACGACTCCGGTCATCACGGCCACGGGGACGGACAGGAAGCCGGCCGTCAGCACCAGCGCCAGGCCGTTCGCGATCAGCTTGAGCGCCCGGTCGCGGCGGGCGTTGTTGGCACCGAGGGTCTGCGCGGCGCTCCAGAACCCGTGCCGGATGTGCAGGCCGACGGCCAGCATCGCGACGACGTAGAACACGTCGACGTACCAGCGGCCGAAGGAGGCCACGATGTTCTGGTACGTCTGGGCGTGGTCGGTGCCCGGGTTCACGGTCAGCGTGGTGAGGTCGAGGATGTGCCAGACGATGAACAGCGCCAGGATCACCCCGCCCCAGCGCATGGTCCTGGTCGCGTAGCTCGCGCGGCGGCGCCGGTGGGCGTACTTGCTCGGGCGGGCCGCGAGGTCGCGGCGGCTGAGCTGGTACGCGGAGACGCCGTGCAGCACGACCGCGGCGAGCAGGCCGGCCCGGGCGATCCACAGGAACCACTCGTGGCCGAGGAAGGGCCGGCCGATGGTGCGCAGCCAGGCCGCGTAGCCGTTGATGTCGTCCGGGCCGAAGAACACCTTGAGGTTCCCCAGCATGTGCGCGACCAGGTAGAGCAGCATGGCCAGTCCGGTGACGGCCATGACCGCCTTCTTGCCGACGGTCGACCGCCACAGGGTCGCCAGGGTGGACGGATGCCGGGCCGTCCGAGTCGCGGTTGTCATGGCTGCAACGGTAGGGACGGCTACCAGGGTGCGTCCAAGACATGATGCGGCTCGTGACGATAGGCGGTGACTATCGATGCGGCCTATCCTGGTCCTGTGCAGCTCCAACAACTCCGCTACTTCCTGGCCGTCGCCGAGACCCGCCACTTCACCCGGGCCGCCGAGGCGGCGCACGTCGCGCAGCCGTCCCTCTCGCAACAGATCCGTTCGCTGGAAAGGGAGTTGGGTGCCGAACTGTTCCACCGCACCCGGGGCAACATCGCGCTCACCGACGCCGGGGACGCCCTGCTGCCGCTGGCCCGGCGCATCCTCGCGGACACCGAGAGCGCCCGGCTGGCCGTGCAGGAGACGGTGCAGCTGCGCCGCGGCAGGGTCCGGCTGGGCGCGCCGCCGAGCCTGTGCACCAGCCTGGTGCCGGATGTGCTGCGGGTCTTCCGGGACCGCTACCCGGGCGTGACGCTGGTGGTCCGCGAGGGCGGCTCGCGCGACCTGGTCGGCTGGCTGGCCGCGGGGGAGCTGGACCTCGCGCTGATCATCACCCCGCCGAGCGGCGAGCAGGCGCCCGCGCCGGCGGTCACCGAACTGCTGCACGAGGAGCTGGTGCTGGTCGCGGCCGAGCGGCGGGCCCGGCGGGGCAAGGTCCGGGTGACGGAGCTCAGGGGCCGGCCGCTGGTGATGTTCCGGGAGGGCTACGACGTCCGCGAGGCGACCCTGGCGGCCTGCCGGGCGGCCGGGTTCGAGCCCGAGTTCGCGGTGGAGGGCGGTGAGATGGACGCGGTGCTGGGCTTCGTCCGGGCCGGGATCGGGCCGGCCGTCGTCCCCGGCATGGTGGCCGCCCGCTCCGGCCTCGCGGTGACGGCCTTCGCCGGGCCGGAGCTGGGCCGCACCATCGCCCTGGCGCACGGCCACGAGGTGCCGCTCACCCGCGCGGCGGAGGCGCTCCGGGAGACCCTGCTGGCGCACCTGCGGGACGCCGCCCGGGACGGTGAACTGCCGCCGGGCACCCGGCTGTTGCTGTGACGGGGCCCGGGCGCCGGCCCGGGCCCCGTCCGTCGCGCGGTCAGGCCGGCAGGACGGCCTCGATCGCGGCGACCAGCTCCTCCGACTCCGGCTCGACGCGCGGGCGCAGCCGCGCCACCACGGTGCCGTCCGGGGAGACCAGGAACTTCTCGAAGTTCCAGGAGACGTCCCCGGCCTGGCCCTCCTCGTCGGCGACCTCGGTCAGCCGGGCGTACAGCGGGTGCCGGCCGTCCCCGTTGACGTCGATCTTCTCGAACAGCGGGAAGGTCACGCCGTAGGTGGTGGAGCAGAAGGACCGGATCTCCTCGGCGCTGCCCGGCTCCTGCCCGGCGAACTGGTTGCAGGGGAAGCCCAGGACGGTGAACCCGCGCCCGGCGAAGCGCTTCTGGAGGTTCTCCAGGCCGGTGTACTGCGGGGTCAGGCCGCACTTGGAGGCGACGTTGACGATCAGCAGCGCCTTGCCCTTGTGGTCGGCCAGCGAGGTGGCCGCGCCGTCGAGGGTGCGCAGCGGGATGTCGTACAGGCTCACGGGGGTGGTCCTTTCGGGGATTCGTCGGGCCGGGCCTCTTCCGGGGCCACGGTAGCGGCCGCGACCTGATCAACCGCGGGCGGCGTGCCGGTGTTCCGGGCGCGCGGGGGCACGGGGGCGTGCGGAGCGGCTCGTCCGCCCCCGTGCGGCCGGTGCGCGCGCCCGGCCGCGGCGTCACCGGAGCCGCGTGCCCGGCCGGGTCCCGCCCGGGGGCGTTCAGCGCGTGAGCGGCCTGATGGCCGTCGGGGCGTGCTCCGGGAGGGTGGCCAACTCCTCGAACTCGTTGACCTTGTCGATGTCGGCGGCGGCCATCGAGATGTTGGTGACCCGTTCCAGGATCGCCTCGACCACGACCGGGACGCGGAACTCGGCGGCCAGCTTCTTGGCCTCCTCGAAGGCCGGCAGCAGGCCCTCCGGCTCGGTGACCCGGATCGCCTTGCAGCCCAGGCCCTCGACGACCTTGACGTGGTCCACACCGTAGGCGCCCAGCTCCGGCGCGTTGACGTTCTCGAACTCCAGCTTGACCTGGAAGTCGATGTCGAAGGCGCGCTGCGCCTGGCGGATCAGCCCCAGGTAGGAGTTGTTCACCAGCACGTGGACGTAGGGGATGCGGTGCTGGGCGCCGACGGCCAGCTCCTCGATCATGAACTGGAAGTCGTAGTCGCCGGAGAGCGCGACGACCTGACCCCCGGGGTCGGCGGTGGCCACGCCCAGCGCGGCCGGGATCGTCCAGCCGAGCGGGCCGGCCTGGCCGCAGTTGATCCAGTGCCGCGGCCGGTAGACGTGCAGCAGTTGCGCGCCGGCGATCTGGGACAGCCCGATGGTGGTGACGTAGCGGGTCTGCGGCCCGAAGGCACGGTTCATCTCCTCGTACACGCGCTGCGGCTTGAGCGGTACGTCGTCGAAGTGGGTGCGGCGCTGGAGGCGGGCCCTGCGCTCCTGGACGGAGGCGGCCCAGGCGCCGCGGTCCCTGAGCGTGCCGGCGTCCCGCAGCTCGCGGGCGGCCTCGACGAACAGCTCCAGCGCGGCCCCGGCGTCGGAGGCGATGCCGAGGTCCGGGGCGAAGATCCGGCCGAGCTGGGTGGGCTCGATGTCGACGTGGACGAAGGTGCGGCCCGCGGTGTAGACATCGAGTCCGCCGGTGTGGCGGTTGGCCCAGCGGTTGCCGATGCCGAGGACGAAGTCGGAGGCGAGGAAGGTCTCGTTGCCGTAGCGGTGCGAGGTCTGCAGTCCGACCATGCCGGCGTTCAGCTCGTGGTCGTCCGGGACGGTGCCCCAGCCCATCAGGGTCGGGACCACGGGGACGCCGGTGAGCTCGGCGAACTCCAGCAGCAGGTCGGCGGCGTCGGCGTTGACCACTCCGCCGCCCGCGACGATCAGGGGGCGCTCGGAGCGCTGGAGCAGCGCGAGGGCCTTCTCGATCTGGGCGCGGTTGGCGGCCGGCTTGTGGACCGGCAGCGGCTGGTAGAGCTCCGGGTCGAAGTCGATCTCGGTCAGCTGGACGTCGATCGGCAGGTCGATCAGGACCGGACCGGGGCGGCCGGAGCGCATCAGGTGGAAGGCCTGCTGGAACACGCCGGGGACCTGCGCGGCCTCCAGCACGGTGGTCGCGGCCTTGGTGACGGGCCGGGCGATCGAGGCGATGTCGACGGCCTGGAAGTCCTCCTTGTGCAGCCGGGCGACGGGGGCCTGGCCGGTGACGCAGAGGATCGGGACGGAGTCGGCGATCGCCGAGTACAGGCCGGTGATCATGTCGGTGCCGGCCGGACCGGAGGTGCCGACGCAGACCCCGATGTTGCCGGCCCTGGCGCGGGTGTAGCCCTCGGCCATGTGGGAGGCGCCCTCGACGTGCCGGGCCAGGGTGTGCCGGATCCCGCCGGAGGCCTTGAGCGCGGCGTAGAACGGGTTGATGGCCGCGCCCGGCACGCCGAACGCGACCTCGACGCCTTCGAGCTTGAGGATCTCCACGGCCGCGCGGGCGGCTGTCATACGGGGCATCGGATCTCTCCTGCGTCGGCCCGCAGTGGCTCGGAGGGCTCATCTCCTGAATTCCACCATACGGAAGATGGTTTCCTTTATGTGGAATACGGTAGGGCGGGGTCCGTCGGGGCGTCAAGGGGACTTCAACAGAATGTGGAAGCCGGGCGGAGGCGTCCCCGGAGTGCCGATTCGTACGCCAGAACGGCCACCGGCCCGGTGTTCCCGAGGAAGCGGACGCTCCGCGCCGGAAAGCGCAGCCGGTGTGCAGTGCCGGTGAAGGGACGGTGTCACCGGTGGGCCCGCCCCGCAGGGCTGGGTACCGTCGGTGGCACGCCGGGCCCGTGACGTCCAACTGAGGCCGCGGCAAGGGGGGTTGGGGAGCGCCGGTCGAGCGGGGGAACTCCGCCGGTGGCCCCGTCCAGGACCAGCGCGCCCGGTCCGCCGCACCCGAGCGAGGGACGCACCCCCTGGCCGCACCGACCCGACACCCGCCGCCGCGCACGGTCCGACCGGACCCGCGGCCGTACCGCTGTCGCCGCCCCTCCGCGGTCTTCCCCCGTCCTCCTGCTCCCCGCCCTTGCAACGGCGCGCCCGCTGCGGCGGGCGCGTGGAAGGAACGCTCCCATGCGCTGCTGCACCCCTGTCCGGTCCCTGGCGGTGACCGGGTGAACCCGCCGCCCCACCGGAGCGACAGCCCGCCGGGCCGGCTCCGCAAGCACGGCCCACCGGGCCGTCCCCGCACCCCCGCCGTCCTGCGCGGCATCCCCTGGCGCCACGACCTGCCGGCCTCGCTGGTGGTGTTCCTGGTCGCCCTCCCGCTGTGCGTCGGGGTGGCCGTGGCCTCCGGCGTCCCGGCCGAACTCGGGCTGGTGACCGGCATCGTCGGCGGCCTGGTGGCCGGCCTGCTGCCCGGCAGCAGCCTCCAGGTCAGCGGGCCCGCCGCCGGCCTGACCGTCCTGGTCGCCGACGCGGTCCAGCGCTTCGGCGTCGGCGCGCTCGGCCTGCTGGTGCTCGGCACCGGCCTGCTCCAGCTGGCGATGGGCGCCCTGCGGCTCGGCCGCTGGTTCCGGGCGATGTCCGCCTCCGTGGTGCACGGCATGCTGGCCGGCATCGGACTGACCCTGGTGTTCGGCCAGCTCTACGCGCTCGCCGACCGCCGCGCCCCCGCCACCGGACCGGAGAAGATCGCCGGACTGCCCGCCCTGCTGGGCGACGTGCTGACCGCGGCGGCCGCCCCGGGCGCGGTCGCCCTCGGCCTCGGCACCCTGCTGGTCCTGGTCGGCTGGAAGTACCTGCCGCAGCGGGCCGCCCGCGCCGTCCCCGCCCCGCTGGCCGCCGTCGGCCTGGCCGCGGCCGTCACCGCGGCCGCCGACCTCCCGGTGGCCCGGGTCCGGGTGGCGGGGCTGCTCGACGTGGTGCACCTGCCCGACGGCGACGCGCTCACCGCCCTGGCCGGGCCCGCCGGGCTCGGCACGGTCGTCGCCTTCACCCTGATCGCCTCCGCCGAGACGCTGTTCAGCGCCGCCGCCGTCGACCGGATGCACCACGGCCCGCGCACCGACTACGACCGCGAACTCACCGCCCAGGGCGTCGGCAACACCGTCTGCGGGCTGCTCGGCGCGCTGCCGATGACCGCGGTGATCGTGCGCAGCGCGACCAACGTCCAGGCCGGTGCGCGCACCAAGGCCTCGCGGGTGCTGCACGGCGGCTGGCTGCTGCTGTTCACCGCGCTGCTGCCCGGCGCGCTCGGGCTCGTCCCGCTCACCGCGCTGGCCGCCGTGCTGGTGCACGCGGGCGCCAAGCTGGTGCCGGTGCGCCGGATCGTCGCGCTCTGCCGGGAGCACCTGGGCGAGGCCCTGGTGCTGGTGGTGACGGCGGCCGCGATCATCACGACCGACCTGTTCGAGGGAGTGCTGATCGGCGTCGGCCTGGCGGTGGCCAAGTCGGCCTGGCAGACCTCGCACCTGCAGATCGCGGTGGAGGAACGGGAGCGGCCGGACGGGCAGCCGGTGCACCGGGTGCGGCTGAGCGGCAACGCCACCTTCCTGCGGCTGCCCCGGCTGCTGGACACCCTGGAGAAGCTGCCGGAGGACCGGCCGGTGGAACTGGACTGGTCCGGGCTGCGCCACCTGGACCACGCCTGCACGGTGGCGCTGGTCTCCTGGGCCGACCAGCACCGGGCCCGCGCCAGCGCGCCGCTGGCGGTCGAACCGCCGCTGCCCGGCGCGGTCTGACGCCCGCTCGGGCCCGAAGGCTAGCCTGGTCGCCGGTCCGGGTCGATCACGCTGGAGTGGCCCAGCAGGTCGCGCAGGACCAGCAGCGGGTCCGACTTCGTCAGGTACAGGGCCAGCGCGGCGTCCTCGCCGGTCTTGGC
>NZ_JBEZUT010000322.1:0-9928 GCF_040636595.1 Kitasatospora sp. NPDC036755 | reverse complement strand
CTGGAGAAGGCCGGGCTGGTCCTGGTGGCCGGTGCGGGCCGCCGGACCGGCGGCCGTGGCGGGCGGCCCGCCGAGCCGGGCCAGCAGGCCCGCCCTGACCAGCGAGGACTTGCCCGCCCCGGACGGCCCCGAGACGACCACCAGCCGCCGTTCGTCCAGCAGGGCGAGCAGCCGGTCCAGCAGCGCCTCGCGGCCGAAGAACCGCTCGGCGTCGGCCGCCTCGAACGCGGCCGCGCCCGGATAGGGGGCCCGTCCGACGTCCTGGGCGCGCCGCCGGGCCGCGGTGTCGGCGGCCAGGTCGGCGGCGAGCAGCTGCCAGCGGTGCTGCCACTCCCGCACGTCCCCGCCGCAGGCCTGCACGTAGGCGAGGGTGACGGCGAGGCTGGGCAGCCGCCGGCCTCCCGCGGCCACCGACAGGCTGGCCGCCGAGCAGTGGGCCCGGAGCGCGAGTTGACGGTACGGCGGACGCCCGGCGCGCTCCCGCAGGGCCCGTAGATCACCCGCGAAGCGCAGCAGCGGCCCGTCCCCAGGGTCCAGTGGACTCTCCCGACGCGGCATTAACGGCCCCCTTCTCCGTTGAAGCGGTGTCCCGCAGACACGCGTGCCCGCACGCCACACGCGTCGCGGGTGCCCCGTGTCCGATCTCCCCCGGTGATTCATCATGCACAGCACCATTGGCGTCAAACAATGGTGCGTGCGGGTCGGTTGTTCCGAGTTGATGTTCAATGTCCAGCCGTACGGCGCCGAACAAAGCCCGTGGGATAGAACCGGAACCCTCAGCCTTCGCTGACTTCGGAGATGTCCATGAAGTTCACGCGGTACTGCCGCTCCCTCCTGTCCACGCCCGCGATGGCGGTGGAGCGGTACGGCAAGAGCCACCAGTCCGGGGCCGACATCGCCATGGTCGATCTGGAGGACTCGGTCCCACCCACCCGGAAGGAGGAGGCCCGTCGGCTCGCCGAGGAGTTCTTCGCCCTCCCGTCCACCAAGCTCGCGCGCAGCGCGGTCCGCATCAACACCCTCTCCGGGCCGGAAGGCCTGCGCGACCTGATCGCCATCTCCCGCTACCGGGTCAAGCCGGACCTGGTGCTGGTCCCGATGACGGAGTCGCCCCGGGACATCGAGATCGCCGCCGGCGCGCTCGGCGCGGACTGCCCGGAGACGGAGTTCCTGGCCGTCGTGGAGACCCCGCTGGGCATCGAGCACGCGCCCGCCATCGCGGCCGCCGGGCACCGGCTGCGCGGGCTGGTCTTCGGCTCGGCCGACTACGCCTTCGCGGTCGGCGCCCGGCTCTCCTGGGACGCCCTGGCCCACGCCCGCGCCCGGGTGGTCAACAGCGCCCGCGCCGTGGGCGTGGAGGCGATGGACGCGCCGTTCTTCGAGGTCACCGACCTCGACGGGCTGCGCCGGGAGGCCGGGCTCGCCCGGGACTTCGGGTTCAGCGGCAAGATCGCCATCCACCCCCGCCAACTGCCCCTGATCAACGAGACGTTCAGCCCCGACGAGGAGCTGCTGGCCCGCGCCCGCCGGGTGGTCGAGGCGGGGCTGGAGAACGGCCGCTCGGTCACCGTCGTCGACGGGGTGATGGTCGGCATGCCGTTCTTCGAGGCCTCGCAGCGGCTGATCGAGCAGTTCGACCCGGCCGGGACCGACGAGCCGCGCCGGTCCGCCGGTCCGCACCACCCCCAGCACCGCCCGCACGGCCGCCCCCAGGGCCACGCGCCCACCGACACCCCGACCCACTCGACGGAGAAGTGACGATGACCGAAGAATCCATCCTCGGCCCGCGCCGGTACCGCAACGCCGATGCCATGCTGGCCACCGCCGACCCGGTCTGGCAGACGGCCGCCGCCAACGGCCTGATCGGCATCACGGTGGACTCGGAGTCCAACAACCGGCTGACGGTCCGCGAGAACGGCCACGCGTTCGCCAACATGGTCTCCTGCTCGTACCTGGGCCTGAACGACCACCCCGCGGTCCTGGCCGGCGCGGTGGACGCGCTGACCGAGTCCCGCAACACCTCGCTGGTCATCTCCACCACCCGGATCCGGCACAACCTGCTGGTGCGGATGGAGGAGGAGCTGGGCGAGCTGTTCGGCGCGCACATCCTGCCCGGGGCGTCCTGTACCTCGCTCACCGCGGGCATCCTGCCGCTGATCGCCTCCGGCCACCTGGACGGCACCTGTCAGGGCGGCGGCGGGCCCCGGGTGATGGTCTTCGACCGCTTCTGCCACTTCTGCATGGCGTACGTGAAGCCGATCTGCGCCGACGAGTCACTGGTGCTGAACTGCCCGCACAACGACCTGAACTACCTGGAGGACGTCTGCCGCAAGTACCCGCGGGTCGCCTACGTGGCCGACGGCGCGTACTCGATGGGCGGCACCGCGGCCCTCGACGGGCTGCTCGAACTCCAGGACCGCTACGGGCTGTTCCTCTACATCGACGACTCCCACTCGCTGTCCATCATGGGCGAGCGCGGCGAGGGCTTCGTCCGCTCCCGGCTGGAGATGAACCCGCTGACGGTGATCACCGCGAGCCTCGGCAAGGGCTTCGGCACCAGCGGCGGCGTCGCGATGCTCGGCAACCGCGAGCAGTTCGAGTTCCTGCACCGGCACGCCGGCCCGGTCGGCTGGTCGCAGAACATCCCGCTGCCGCTGGTCGGCGCCTCGCTGGCCAGCGCGGCCATCCACCGCTCCCCCGAACTGGGCGAGCTTCAGGCCAAGCTGGCCCGCAACATCGAGCTCTTCGACGAGCTGCTGCCGACCACCTTCGCGGGCAACGGCCTGCCGGTGCGCCGGGTCGACGTCGGGGAGGCCGAGCGGGCCGTCAAGCTGTCCGCCCAGCTCTTCGAACGCGGCTTCTACAGCTCGGCGGTGTTCTTCCCGATCGTGCCCAAGGGCGAGGCCGGGCTCCGGCTGATGATGCGCGCCGACATGGACGAGCGGCTGATCCGCGAGTTCGCCGGCCACGTCAAGGAACTCACCTCCGACCTCTAGGACTTGGGAGCAGCCGCGATGGACACCACCGAACCCGCCGGGTACCGGCGGATCGGCGAGCGCCGCTACCGCGAGGTGGTCGGGCGCTACTACGAGGAGTTCGAGGTCGGCGACGTGGTCGAGCACCGCCCCGGGCGGACCGTCACCGAGCTCGACAACGTCCTGATGAGCATGCTGAGCATGAACGACGCCCCGCTGCACATCGACGCCGCCTACAGCGAGCACACCCCCTGGGGCAAGCCGATCGTCTCCAGCCTGGTGACGCTCAGCCTCGTCGGCGGGATGACCGCCCGCTCGACGAGCGGGCGCACCATCGCCAACCTGGGCTGGGAGAACATCCGGATGACCCACCCGGTGTTCACCGGCGACACCCTCTACGCGGAGACCGAGACCCTCGCCAAGCGGCTGTCCAAGAGCCGCGCCGGGCAGGGCATCGTCCGCTGCCGCACCACCGGGACGAAGTCCACCGGCGAGGTCGTGGTGGTCTTCGAGCGCAGCTTCCTCGTGCCGCTGCGCGGCCACGGCCTGGACGAGGTCGCCGGGTACTGACGTGCTGCCGGGCCCGACGGCTGCCACCGTCGGGCCCGGCCCCCGTACGGCTCAGTCCTCGCGGTGGACGTCCACCAGCACCTTGCCCACGGTCTCCCGCGCGGCCATCGCCCGGTGGGCCGCGGCCACCCCGGACAGCGGCACGGTCCGGTCGATCCACGCCACCAGCCGCCGCTCGGCGGCGAGCCGGAACAGGTGGTCGGCGACGTCCTCGAACAGCTTGCGGTCCGCCAGGACGTGCTTGAGCCAGAAGCCCTGCGCCCCCGCCGAGCGCAGGGTCAGCTCGCCCATCGTGAAGCCGTCCTCCACGCCCTCCCGCGCACCGACCGACACCAGCCGGCCGAACGGCGCCAGTGCGGCCAGCCCGGCGCGCAGCACCGGGCCGCCGACCGAGTCGAGGAACAGGTCCGGCCCGCCCCCCTCCGCGAGCCGCCCGGCCAGGTCCGGGTCCGCGGGGTCGAGCACGGTGTCGGCGCCCAGGGTGCGCAGGAACTCCCGCTTCTCCGGGGTGGAGGCCAGGGCGACCACCCGGCCGGCGCCCAGCTCCCGGGCCAGCTGCACCGCCAGGTGGCCGACCCCGCCCGCGGCCGCGGTCACCGCGACGGTCTCGCCCGCCCGCAGCCGCCCCGCCAGGACCAGCGCGCCGTAGGCCGTAGCCCCCTGCTCCAGCAGCCCGAGCGCCTGCTCGTCGTCCACCCCGTCCGGCACCTCCACCGTGTGCGCCGCCTCGGGAGCCGCCACCCGGGCGTACCCGCCGCCGGTGCGCAGCAGCGCGACGACCCGGCGGCCGTCCTCCCGGCGCCGCCCGACCACGTCGACTCCGAGCACCGCGGGCAGCGGGAACCGGAGGTACTCGCCGGTGCGGCACTCCAGGTCGGCGTAGTTGACGCCGGCCAGGGTGACGTCGACCAGCACCCGGCCCGGGGCGGGCTGCGGTTCCGGCACCGTCTCGACGCGGAGCTCCTCCGGGCCGCCGTAGCGGTGGATCACCAGCGCGCGCATCCCGTTCCCGTCCACGGTCACGTTGTCTCCCTCGGTTTCGCCCACTGTCGTCCCGTCCTGATCCGTTTCCCCCACGAGCCCGCCGCCCGTGGGCGGCTCGGCGCTCATCGGGCGAACACCGCGAGCAGCTCGGCCTCCAGGGCCCGGGCGGCCTCCGGGGTCTCGGCGACCACGCCGTACATCACCGAGCCGTCGGCGGGCCCGTAGTCGCTGCTGAACAGCACACCGGTGCCGGTCTCCGGGTCGAAGGCCAGCCCGGCGGCGCCGATCGCCGCCACCGCCTCGGCGAAGGACGGCACCCTGAGGCCGCCGAGCTCCAGGATGTGGCGCGAGCCGCGGTGCTCCTCGCGCAGCAGGCGGCCGAAGAAGACGTCGAGCAGGTGGCTGGAGCCGGTGAGCCGCGCGTTGGTCTCGTGGAAGAGGATCTCGCCCTTCGGGGTCAGCACGGCGTCCGCGCTGATCGTGCCCCGGTAGCCGATCCCCCGCAGCACCTCGCACAACCGGGCGCCCCGGTCCACGAGTTCGGCCAGGACCTCCGGGGCCGGGGTGACCGGCGGGGTGATCTCCCCGACCACCACCGGCCGCATCAGCATCTCGCCGCAGCCGGACAGCGACACGCCCGCGTCCTCGACCAGGAACTGGGCGTAGAGCGCCGCGCAGTCCGCGAAGTACCGCTCCACCACGACCCGCTGGCCGCGTCCGCCGGTCAGCCAGGTCCACCGCTCGGCCACGTACCCGGCGACCGCCGCCCGGTCCGGCAGCGGCACCACCCGCTCGGCGCCGACCGCCTCCACCCGCTCGTCCCGGGCGAGGACCTCGTTGCCGAGGCCGCCGCCCTGGTACTCGACCTTCACCATCACGCTGTGCCCCTGCCCCAGCAGGTGCTCGATCGCGGCCTCGACCTCGGCCGGCGTGCCGGCCACCCGCCCGGGCGGGATCGGCACCCCGGTGCCGGCGGCCAGCGCCCGGAACCCGGCCTTGCTGTTGACCAGGGCGTTGCCGCCCTGCGCGGCGAAGGGCTGCCCGGGCATGGCGTGCGCGAGGCCGAGCGCGGCCGCCAGCTCGGCGACCGCGCCGTTCGGCGCGATGGCCAGCACCTCGTCCACGGCCCGCCCCTCCAGGACGCGCCGCAGCTCCGCCTGGAAGCCCGGGTCCGCCAGGCGGTCGCCGGTGAGCACCTGGCCCCCCTGGGCGCCCGGCGGCGGCACCACGAAGCGCAGGCTGTCGGCCCGCACACCGGTCAGCCCGGTGACGTACGCCAGGAACTCCGGGTCGGGGCCCGAGGGCAGCACCAGGACGTCGCCGTCCCGGGCCCACCAGATCATCCGCTGCGCCCCGCATCCGGCGAACAGCTCCTCCGCCGGTGTCATCCCGGTGAGGTCACCGACCATCTCCTCGGTGCGGTTGTTCGCGATGCAGAGCGTCGTCATCTGGTGGACCTTCCCGGCGTTCGGCGCTGTTGTGACGTGTGCTCCTGGTGTAGCGCAGCGGGGTTGTTCTGGTTCGGCGCTCGGTCATTGAACAAAACGCCGAACAACCGGGGCCCCGGCCGGAGGGTCCGGCCGCCGCTCCGGTCCCCGGGATTCCGGGCGGACCCGTCCGCGAACGCCCGCGCCCCGGAGCGGTGCTCCGGGGCGCGGGACGCCGGCTGTGCCTCAGCGGATGCCTCGGCGGCAGGGGATCAACGCCCCTGGAGGCGCTTGACGTTGTCGCCGAAGGACCAGCCCTTCGAGCCGTCCCAGTTGATCGACCAGGTCATGAGCCCCTTCAGCGATCCGCTGAAGGCGTTCCACGACTGGCCGACCAGGCCCGGGTCCATGTAGCCGCCGCCCGCGCCGGGCTGGGCCGGCAGGCCGGGCACCTGCTTGTCGTAGGGCACCTTGACGGTGGTGCCCTGGATGGTGAGGCCGTTGTTCAGGCAGGTGGTCTGCGCGGTGAAGCCCTGCACGGTGCCGGCCTGGTAGGAGTCACCGGAGCAGCCGTACATGCTGCCGTTGTAGTACTGCATGTTGAGCCACCACAGCTGCCCGTTGTCGGCGTACTTCTTGACGATCGGCAGGTAGGCGCCCCAGATCGACCCGTAGTTGACGCTGCCGCCGGTGACGTACGCGGTCTCGGGGGCCATCGTCAGGCCGAAGCCCGCGGGCATCTGGGCGAGCACGCCGTCGATGATGCGGATCAGGTTGGCCTGGGAGGCGGACAGCGTGTTGATGTTGCCGCTTCCGGACAGGCCGGTCTCGATGTCGATGTCGATGCCGTCGAAGTTGTACTTCTTCAGGATCGGGACGACGGTGGCGACGAACTTGTCCGCGACGGTGCTGGAGCTGAGGTCGATGCCGGCGGCGGCGCCGCCGATGGACATCAGGATGGTCGCCCCGGCCGCCTTGGCCTGGCACATCTCGGCGGGGGTCGACACCTTGACGTTGCTGTCCATGCCGTCCTGCCACAGCACGGTGCCGTCCGAGAGGATCACCGGGAAGGCCGCGTTGATGACGTTGTAGCCGTGCGCGGCCATCCGGCTGTCCGTGATCGGGACCCAGCCCATGCCGGGGTGGACGCCGTTGAGGGCGCCGTCCCAGTTCTCCCAGTACCCCTGCAGGACCTTGCCCGAGGGCTTGGGCTTCGTGGGGCAGGTGTCGCCCTTCGGCGGGGTGGAGGTGGGCGGCGGGGTGGTGGGCGTCGTGGAGGTCGGGGGCGGGGTCGTGGGCGGCGGGGTGGTGGGCGGCGGCGTGGTCGTCGTCGCGGTGGCGGTCGGCGAGGGGCTGCTGCCGCCGGGGCCGGTGAGCGACACGTCGTCCGCGTAGAACGCCGGCTGCCCGTACCAGCCGTGCAGGTAGACCGTCACCGAGGTGGTGTTCGCCCCGGTGCTGAAGTTGACGCTGAGCTGGCCGTACGAGGCGTTGCCCGCCGTCCAGGTGGACGGGTCGCTGCCGCCGCCGGTGCCGGAGGCGCCGAGGTAGACATAGCTGCCCTGGACGTACGCGCTCAGCGTGTACTGGGAGTTGGGCTGCACGCTGACGGTCTGGCTGCACTGGGCGGTGTCCTGGCCGGTCGGTGTGGCCTGGAGCGCGCCGGAGCCGGAGTGGACCGGGCTGCCGACGGCCGCGCCGATGCCGCCGGAACAGGTCCAGCCGGAGAGCCCGCTCTCGAAGCCGGGGTTGGCCACCTGGTTGGGGGTGGCGGCACCGGCCGTGACGGTGCCGGCCACCGCGATGCCGGCGCCGATGACGGCGGCGGCGCTCACCACGGCGAGGGAGCGGTTCAGGACGCCCGGCCCGCGCTCGGCGCGACCGGCCCGGTTCACCCGTGCCGCGCGCTCCACCGTCGCCCGGTGCGGGCGGGGGGCTCCGATCGGCTCACTTCCGCCCGACGGGCGTGGCGTACGCGACCTCCGACGAAACATGCTGTGCTCCCTTTTCCGCCGGGCGTCATGGACATGACCGACGCGTGGGGGCGTGACGCCCGGCTCTGGGTGAAGTGGGGGGACGTGCAGGGGGGTGCCGGACCGGATCGTAGGAGGGGGGACCGGGCACGTCAATAGGTCTGGACCAATTGAGGTCTGGACCAATTCCCGGGAGCGGGTGGCGAACAGGCCGAGGAGCCCCCGCGAAACGCGCCGGCGGCCGGTGCCGCGGGTCCGCGAGGACCCGGCACCGGCCGCCGGACCACCGGCCGGAGGCCGGCGGCGGGGGAGTCAGGCGGACGGCCCCGCGGTCATCAGCGCCGTGATCTCCTCGGCCAGCCGCGGGCCGAGCTCGCCCCAGCCCTCCTTGTAGCCGTAGACCCCGCCCAGGGTGCGGGCCTCGTAGTCGCCGTTCATGATCTCGATGTCGTCGGCCGTGATGAGCGCCGGGTGCGCCACGCCGACGGCGGACGAGACCTTCAACAGCTCCTTGCGCAGGGTGCGCAGGTAGACCGCGGCCCGGGTGGACTTCGAGGCCGGGTCGACGCCCCGGGCCAGCCACGGGTTCTGGGTGGCGATGCCCGTGGGGCACTTGTCGGTGTGGCACTTCTGCGCCTGGATGCAGCCGATCGACAGCATCGCCTCACGGGCCACGTTGATCATGTCGACGCCCAGGGCGAAGGCGACCGCGGCGTTCTCCGGCAGACCGAGCTTGCCGGAGCCGATGAAGGTCAGGTCATCGGTCAGCCCCAGCTCGGCGAAGGTGCCGTAGACCCGGGAGAAGCCCATCCGGAACGGCAGCGACACCGAGTCGGCGAACATCCGCGGCGCCGCCCCGGTGCCGCCCTCGCCGCCGTCGACCGTCACGAAGTCGACCCCGCGGTCGCCGCGCGCCATCAGCGTGGCCAGCTCCTGCCAGAAGCCCAGGTCCCCGACCGCGCTCTTGACCCCGACCGGCACGCCGGTCTCGGTGGCGAGCAGTTCGACGAAGTCGAGCATCGAGTCGACGTCACCGAAGGCGGTGTGCCGCGACGGGGAGGCGCAGTCCTTGCCGACCGGGATGCCACGGATCCCGGCGATCTCCGGCGTCACCTTCGCACCCGGGAGCATCCCGCCCAGCCCGGGCTTGGCGCCCTGGGAGAGCTTGATCTCTATCGCCCTGACCGGGGCACCGGCGACGATCTCCTTCAGCTTCTCCAGGTTGAAGCTGCCGTCCTCGTTGCGGCAGCCGAAGTACGCCGTGCCGAGCTGGAGGACGAGGTCGCCGCCGTTGCGGTGGTGCGGCGAGAGGCCGCCCTCACCCGTGTTGTGCATCGCGCCGGCCTGCGCCGCCCCCTTGTTGAGGGCCGTGATGGCCGCGCCGGAGAGCGACCCGAAGCTCATCGCCGAGATGTTCACCACGCTGGCCGGCCGGAAGGCCTTGGCGCGCCCGCGCGGCCCGCCCAGCACCTTGGCCGAGGGCAGGGCGGCCTGCGGGTCGTGGGCGTCGGGCAGCGGCCCGGCGAAGGTGCGCTGCTTCAGGTAGGCGTGGCCCTGGACGTGTGCGACGTCCACCTCGGTACCGAAACCGAAGTAGTTGTTCTCCTCCTTCGCCGACGCGTAGATCCAGGTGCGCTGGTCACGGCTGAAGGGGCGCTCCTCCTCGTTGGAGGTCACGATGTACTGCCGGAGCTCCGGCCCGATCCGCTCCAGCAGGTACCGGGCGTGCCCGACCACCGGGAAGTTCCGGAGCAGCGCGTGCTTCTTCTGCACGAGGTCACGGGCTGCCAGGAGCGCCACCGCCGACGCGGCGGCCGCCCCGATCTTCCGGGCTTGCATGAGGGTTCCTCCTCGGTGTCGGACGGCAGGCACCCGGCCGGGCCGGCACCGGCGTCCGTCGAACAGTGCCAACCGATGGTAAGAGGCCGCCCCCGCCCGCCCGCCGCCAGGGCCCGGTCCGCGCCACGGGCCCGTCCGCCCGGCCGCACCGGCCGACCGT
>NZ_JBEZUT010000321.1:0-9947 GCF_040636595.1 Kitasatospora sp. NPDC036755 | reverse complement strand
GTCCGCCTCGGTGCGGCGGGCGGCCGCCAGCCGGGCCGCCTGCACCTCGACCACCGTCCGCACCTCGTAGACGTGGGCCAGCTCGGCGCGGCGCAGCCGGGCGGCCCAGTCCCCGGTGGGCCGGTCGGCGGTGACGAACACCCCGGAGCCCTGGCGGCTCTGCACCATTCCGGCCGCGGCGAGGGTGCGCAGCGCCTCCCGGACGGTCGAGCGGCCGACGCCCAGCTCCGCCGCGAGCGCCACCTCGCCCGGCAGCTTCCCGCCCACCGGCCACCCGCCGCTCCGGATCCGCTCCTCCAACAGTGCGGCGGCCTGTTCGGCGAGCGGGGAGGGGCGGAGCACGGCCATCGGGTTCACCTGTCGGGTTGTCTGAGGACTTGGTCGTGGTTAGTCTACCCGGCATGCAGCCATGGACGCTCCCCGTGGGAGGCCTTCTTCTCGGCGGCCGCAGCGGGGCGTGACCGGACCGGCACCCCGCTGCGGGGCGCCGCCCTGCCGGTCTCCGGAACCCGTCGACGAGGACCGCCCATGCGATCGCCCGTACGCTTCCCGACCACCCTGCACACCCCCGCCGGGCCCGTCCCGGCCTCCGCCCCCGCCTGGAACCCCCAGCGCGGCGGCGCCATGCCCTCCCACCGCTACCGCCCCGCCCACGAGCGGGTGCACGTGCCCGCCCTGCTGCGCCGCTGGCCCGGCCGGCGGATCGAACGGGCGCCGCTGTGGGTGCCCGTCGACCTGCGCGACGGCAACCAGGCCCTGGCCGAGCCGATGGACCCGGCGCGCAAGCAACGGATGTTCGACCTGTTCCTGGCCATGGGCTTCAAGGAGATCGAGGTCGGCTACCCCTCCGCCAGCCGCACCGACTTCGACTTCGTCCGCCGACTGGCCACCACCCCCGGGGCCGTCCCCGAGGACGTCACCGTGGTGGTCTTCACCGCGGCCCGGGCCGACCTGATCGAGCGCACCTTCGAGGCCGTCGCGGGCCTGCCCCGGGTGGTCGTCCACCTCTACACCGCGACCGCGCCGCAGTGGCGGGACGTGGTCCTCGGCAAGGAGCGCGCCGAGCTGCGGGCGCTGATCACCGAGGCCGCGACGCTGATGGCCCGGCTCGGGCGGGGCCGGGACGGCCTGCGCTTCCAGTTCTCGCCCGAGGTGTTCAACCTGACCGAGCCGGACTACGTGCTGGAGGTGTGCAACGGCCTGACCCGGCTCTGGGACGCGAGCCCCGAGCGGCCCGTCGTCCACAACCTGCCGGCCACCGTCGAGATCGCCACCCCCAACGTGTACGCCGACCAGATCGAGTACATGGACCGCCACCTGGAACGGCGCGAGGCGGTCGTCCTCTCCGTCCACCCGCACAACGACCGCGGCACCGGTGTCGCCTGCGCGGAACTCGCCGTCCTCGCCGGTGCCCAGCGGGTCGAGGGCTGCCTGTTCGGCAACGGCGAGCGGACCGGCAACGTCGACCTGGTGACCCTGGCGCTCAACCTGCACACCCAGGGCGTCGACCCGATGCTGGACCTCTCCGACATCGACGGGATCCGGCGCACCGTCGAGCACTGCAACCGGCTGCCCGTCCACGAACGGCACCCGTACGCCGGGGACCTGGTGCACACCGCCTTCTCCGGCACCCACCAGGACGCCATCCGCAAGGGCCTCGCCCGGCACGCCGAGACCGCCGCCCGGCTCGGCGTCCCGGAGCGGGAGGCGCCCTGGACGGTGCCGTACCTGCCGATCGACCCGGCCGACCTGGGCCGGGGCTACGAGGCGGTGATCCGGGTCAACAGCCAGTCGGGCAAGGGCGGCATCGCCCACCTGCTGCAGACCGGGGAGGGACTGGAACTGCCCCGGCGGCTGCAGATCGAGTTCGCGCGGGTGGTGCAGGAGGCCACTGACGACAGCGGGCGGGAGATGACCGCGGCCGAGCTGTACGGGCTGTTCCGGGCCGAGTACCTGGACGCGGGCGGCGACCGGCGGTGGCGGGTCGGCGACGACTGGGCCGAGGTGGACGGCCGCCGGGGCAGCGGCGCCGGGCCGCTGGACGCGGTCGCCGACGCCGTGGGAGCGGAGATCCTCTCCTTCAGCGAGCACGCGGTGGGCCCCGGACGGGACGCGGTCGCCTACGTGGAGGCGCGGGTCGGCGGCGCCGGCCCGGTGTGGGGCGTCGGACGGGACGCCTCCGTGCTCACCGCCGGCGTACGGGCGGTGCTGAGCGCCCTCGGGCGCGCCCCCGGGTCCCCGGCCCGGATGTCCGGAGCGGGGGCCGGAGCCGGAAAACCGGCACCGGAGCCCCGGACGCGGAAGGCATGATGGGCCGATGAACTCCTCCCTCCCCACCCGCAGTCAGGCCGTCGCCGAGGCGCTGGCGGCAGCCGGCGTCCCGGGCGAGATCCGCGTCCTGCCCGACTCCGCCCGCACCGCCGCCGAGGCCGCCGCGGCACTCGGCTGCGAGGTCGGCGCCATCGCGAACAGCCTGGTGTTCATCTGTGACGGAGCGCCCCTGCTGGTGATGACCAGCGGCGCCCACCGCGTCGACACCGCCCACCTGGCACGGCAGTTGGGCACCGGCCCGATCGAACGCGCCACCGCCGCCCAGGTCCGCGAGGCCACCGGCCAGGCCATCGGCGGCGTCGCCCCGACCGGCCACCCGGCCAGGCTGCGCACCGTCGTCGACACGGCACTCGAGGCGTACGAGGTGCTCTGGGCCGCCGCCGGACACCCCCACACCGTCGTGCCGATGACCTACCGGGAGTTGCTGAACGTGACGAGCGGCGCACCCTCCACGGTGACGGACGAGTAGTCGCGAAGTCCGACCCGCTCCGAAGCTGCGAACACGCTCGGTGGGCGGATACTGGAGGAGTGGGGCGAACCGGACCGGGCGTCGCCGACAGGCCACCGGAACGGTGCGACCACGGGCAACGGCCTCCGGGTCCCGCGACCACGCCACCGGCGCGGGTCGCGACGGGCACACGGAGTGCCGACGCGACAACAGAGAGAAGCCGTGATGAGTTACTTCGGCCGTCGAGGAGACAGGGACCGTGGTTACGGGCGCGACCGTGACCGGGGCCGTGGCCGCAACCGCCGTGGACACCACCGTCGTCGTTTCGGCATGTGGTGACGGTGATATCCAGGACTGCGCACGGTAGTCCCGACTAGTGCGATCACAGGGGCCGGCGGTGCCACCGCCGGCCCCTCACCCTGGGGCCGTCACCGCCGCCGCACGGAGGGTGACGCATCGCCACTCCGGCACGGCGGGCCCGGGCCCCGAAGCGTCGCTCCCGGACCCCGGAACGACGTCCCCGAGAACAACGGGTCGTGGCCATGCGCGATGTGACGCCCCCGGGCGCCCGGGCGGCGGACGAGAACGACGACCAGGGGCCGGTGCCGGACCCGCCCGTCGTCCCGCTGCGGGAACTGGTCCGCCGGTTCTGGCCCTGGGTCCGCCCCGACGCGCGCTGGCTCCCGGTGAGCGCGGTCCTGCTCGTGCTCGGAGCCTTCGGCGAGGTCGTCTCCGTCTGGCTGTTCAAGGACCTGATCGACGACGTCCTCGTCCCCCGGCGCTTCGCCGACTTCTGGCCGCTCGCCGCCCTCATGCTCGGCGCGTCCGTCGCCGCCGCGCTCCTCACCTTCGCCGGCACCTACACCAGCACCAGGACCGCCGAGCGCTACATGCTGCGGCTGCGCACCGACACCCTCGCCCACCTGCACACCCTGCCCCCCGACACCCTGGAGGCCCGCTGGCGCGGCGACCTGGTGGCCCGGCTGACCTTCGACATCGCCGAGATCGAGCAGATGGTGGCCAGCGGGCTGGTCGAGGGCGCGGTCGCCGCGGTCAGCCTGCTGCTGTTCACCGGAGCCGCCTTCTACCTGAGCTGGCCGCTCACCCTGGCCGCGTTGCTCGCCGCCCCGCTGTTCGTCCTCTCCACCAGCCTGTTCGGGCGCCGCATCCGGCGCCGGGAACGGCAGGTCCAGCGCCGTGCGGGCGGGGTCACCGCGCTGCTGGAGGAATCCCTGCGCAACGCCACCGTCGCCCGGACCTGCGGCCAGGAGAGCCGTGAGGTCGAACGGGTCCACCGGGAGGGCAAGGCCCTGCTCGACGCCGAACTCTCCGCCGCCCGGGTCGCCGACCTCTACCAGCCCTTCCTCGGAGTCCTGCAACTGCTGGCCGGGCTCGCCGTGGTGGGCGTCGGCGCGCTGGAAGTCATCCACGGGCGGCTCAGCCTCGGCGGCCTGCTCGCCTTCGCCGCCTTCATGGCCCAGCTGTTCGAGCCCGCCCAACAGCTCGCCGCCCTCGTCCCGCTGGCCGGAACGGCCTGCGCCTCCGGCGAACGCGTCCTGGAACTGCACGACCTCACCAGCCCGGTGCCCGAGCGCCCCACCGCCCGGGACACCGGCCCGGTCCGCGGCCGGATCACCCTCCAGGGCGTGAGCGCCGGCTACCCGGGCGCCACCGGAACCCGCGGTCCGCCCGTCCTCGCAGACCTGGACCTCGACCTGCGTCCCGGCGAGACCCTCGCCGTCCTCGGGCCCAGCGGCAGCGGCAAGTCCACCCTCGCCAAGCTCCTCGTCCGCTTCCTCGACCCCCAGGCGGGCACCGTCCGCCTCGACGGGCAGGACCTGCGCGACCTCACCCTCGCCTCACTGCGCCGGGCGGTCACGCTGCTGCCCCAGCAGGCCCCGCTGTTCCACGCCACCATCGCCGACAACATCGCCTACGGCCGCCCCGACGCCCCACCCGCCGACATCGAACGCGCCGCCCGCAACGCCGGCGCCCACGACTTCGTCACCGCGCTCCCGGACGGCTACCGCACGGTGATCGGCGCCGACGGCTTCCAGCTCTCCGGCGGCCAGAGCCGGCGCGTGGCCATCGCCCGCGCCTTCCTGCGCGACACCCCCGTCCTGGTCCTGGACGAACCCACCAGCGGCCTGGACCCGCACACCGTCGAGCAACTCGTCCCCGCGCTGCGCCGCCTGATGGCCGGGCGCACCACCCTGCTGATCACCCACGACCCGGCCTTCCTGCCGCTCGCCGACCACGTCCTCACCCTCGGGCCGGGCAACGCCGCCGGCCGGGACGGCGGAGCGGCGGCCGGCTACGCGCCGAGGTAGTGCACGACGGCCAGGATGCGGCGGTTGTGGTCGGTGGTGCGGGGCAGGTCCAGCTTGTCGAAGACGGCGTTGAGGTTCTTCTCCACCGCGCTCCGCGAGATGTGCAGCCGCTGCGCGATCGCGGCGTTGGTCCAGCCCTGGGCGAGCGCCTCCAGGACGCCGCGCTCGCGCGGGGTGAGCCGGGCCAGCGGGTCGGTGCGGGTGGTGCGCACCACCAGCCGGCGCACCACCTCCGGGTCGATCACCGCCCCGCCCGCCGCGATCCGCACCAGGGCGTCCAGGAACTCCTCGACCTCGGCCACCCGGTCCTTCAGCAGGTAGCCGACCCGCTCCGCGCCCGAGTCCAACAGCCGGGCCGCGTAACCGCGTTCGATGTGCTGGGAGAGCACCAGGACCCCGACGTCCGGCCACCGCTCGCGGATCTCCACCGCCGCCCGCAGCCCCTCGTCGGTGTGGGTCGGCGGCATCCGGATGTCCACCACCACGACGTCCGGCGGCTGCGCCGCCACCGCGGCCGTCAGCGCCGCCGCGTCACCGACCGCGGCCAGCACCTCGTGCCCCTCCTCGGCGAGCAGGCGGACCAGGCCCTCCCGCAACAGGGTCGAGTCCTCGGCGAGGGTCACGCGCATGGCAGCTCCGCGGTGATGACGGTCGGGCCCCCGGCGGGGCTGTGGACGTGGAGGGTACCGTCCAGCGCGGCCACCCGCCCGCGCAGGCCGGTCAGGCCGCTGCCCGCCGGGTCCGCGCCACCGCCGCCGTCGTCCTCGACCCGCACCGTGAGCACGGTGCCGGCCTGCTCGACCAGGGCCGAGACCGCCGAGGCGCCGGAGTGCTTGGCGGCGTTGGTGACGCACTCCGACACCACGAAGTAGGCGGCGGTCCGGACGGGTTCGGGCAGCGGGCCGGCCACCGCGTAGCGCAGCCGCAGCGGGACGGCGCAGCGCTCGGCCACCCCGCCCAGCGCCTCCTCCAGCCCCAGGGTGTCCAGCGCCGACGGGTACGCCCGCCAGGCCACCTCGCGCAGCTCCGTCAGCAGGTCCCGCGCCTCCCGGTGCGCCTGGCGCAGCAGGGCCTCCGTCCGCTCCGGGTCCTGACGGCGGTCCAGCCCGCGCCGTGCCCGGCCCAGCAGCATCGCCAGCGCCACCACCCGCTGCTGCACCCCGTCGTGCAGGTCCCGCTCGATCCGCCGTCGCTCGGTGTCCACCGCCCGCACCACCGCGGCCCGGCTGTCGGCGAGTTCGGCGATCCGGTGGCGCAGCAGCTCCGCCTCGGACGGCCCGAAGCACTCCCGGGCCGTCCGGGCGTCCAGCGCGGCCAGCGAGAACAGGCCCTGAACGGCGAGGAACAGCAGCACCCCGCCGAGCAGCACCTGGGTCGCCAGTTCCTCCCAGCCCAGCGAGCCGCGCAGCACCCCGCCGACCAGCAGCACGGCCAGCGCCAGCCCGAAGACCAGCAGCCCCAGTACCACCCCGGCGACCAGCCCGCCGCCGCTGCGCACCAGCAGGTAGCGCAGCAGTCTGCGGTCGTCCGCCCGGTAGTGGCGGGGGAAGCGGTCGCCGAAGAACGCGCGGCGCCGGGCCCGTTCCAGGGCGGCCAGCCGGCGCACCCCGGACAGCAGGCTCGGCGCCGCGTACGGGCGGGTGCGCGGCCAGAGCAGGAACGGGCCCAGGGCGGCGGTCGCGAGGAGCAGGTACAGGGCGGCGAGCGCGGCGCTCGGGCAGCCGAGCAGAACTCCGGCGGCACGGCGCGGCCATGACGCGGTGTCCGTTCCCCTTCCCTGCACGGGGTCCGAGCTTACGGGGCCGGTCGGGCCGGTGGGGGCGGTGGGGGCGGTGGGGGCTTCCGGACCGGCGGGGCCGGTGGGCGCCGCGGGGCCGGTCACCGGGTGCGGCGGTGCTGGGCGGCGCCGTTGCGCCCGCGCCAGCGCAGCACGACGTACCCGGCCGCGGCGACCGCGACCACGGCCAGGACCGCCTTGGAGAACAGGCCGACGTACGTCTCCACCGAGTCCCAGCGGTCCCCGAGCAGGTACCCGGCCATCACCAGCACGCTGTTCCACACCAGGCTGCCGATCGTGGTCAGCATGACGAACGCGGGCAGCGGCATCCGCTCGACGCCGGCCGGGACGGAGATCAGGCTGCGGAAGATCGGCACCATCCGGCCGAGCAGCACCGCCTTCGTGCCGTGCCGGGCGAACCAGGCCTCGGTGCGTTCCAGGTCGGAGGCCTTGACCAGCGGCAGTCGTGCCCAGATCGCGTGCATGCGCTCCCGGCCGAACAGGGCGCCCAGCCAGTAGAGGACGACGGCCCCGGCGACCGAGCCGAGGGTGGTCCAGGTCAGCGCCGAGACCAGGCTGATCACGCCCTGGCCGGCGGCGAAGCCCGTCAGCGGGAGGATCACCTCGCTGGGCAGCGGCGGGAACAGGTTCTCCAACGCGATCGCCAGACCGGCGCCCGGCCCGCCCAGGGTGTCCACCAGGTGGGCCGCCCAGCCGGCGAACCCGTCGGCGGGCTGTTGGGCGACGGCGAGGACGGTGTGCGGCATGCGGGGCTCCAGGGTGGTCGGGAGGCCGGCGCTGGTGCGCCCGGCTCTGCCCTCCACGCTAGAAATCGCAGGTCAGTGGCGGTATGCGGGTTTCCGGCGAACCTCCTGCGGAAAACCGCAGCACCGCACGGTGCGGTTTCCCGCAGGGCGTCTCCTGCTACCCGGGCTGAGCGGACCGGCGGTCCAGGACGGCCGTCGTCTCCCGGGTCAGCTCCCGGGCCCGGGCGACGGTGGCCGCCAGCTCGTTCGCCGACCCGCCGGGCGAGGCGAGCAGACCGCGGGCGACCGTGCCGAAGTCCCGCGGCGTGTCCGGCAGCAGCTCCGCCACGGCCAGGGCGCCCTTCTCGTTGAGGCACCAGCGCCGGTGGTGGGCGTACAGGGCCTGGACGAGGATGCCGACGGCGCGGGAGAGGCAGAGCGAGACGTGCAGGACGTCGGCGCGCACGGCACTCTTCGCGGCCGTCTCCAGCAGGAACCCGGCCTCCCAGACGGCCGCGGTGAGGGCCTCGCGCAGCGGCTCCGGATAGTCGGCGGTCTGACGCTTCAGCCGCGCCAACTCCCCGGTGGGGTCGGCCAGCTGCTGTCCGAGGGCGATCTCGCCCGGGTAGCAGGGGGACCAGAAGCCGAGCGGGTGGCCGGCCTGCGTCCCCACCTCGAAACGGCCCTCCCGGCAGTCCGCCCACACCTGCCCGACCCGGTCGAGGTCCCGCAGGATCCAGTCCACGGCGACACCGTCGACCCGGAGCCACGCCCCGCCGTTCACCCAGGGACCCCAGCCGCCCGGGCCGGCCACCTCGACCTCCGGCCCGGCGAGTTCCCGCAGCGCGTCCAGGTCGAGGACGCCGCGGTAGTACACCCCGAGGTCCCAGTCCGACTCCGGCCGCTCCTCGCCACGGGCCCTGCTCCCGCCGAGCATCACCCCCACCACGCCTGGCACACGGGTGAGTTGAGCGGCCATGGACTCGATGATCGCGCGCATGGGGTGATTCTGGCAGGAGCTTCGTCCGGCAGGTGGCTTTTCCGTAGGAGGGCGTCCCCACTCCCCGCCACTCTCAACGTATAGCGCACGGGGGGCCTTGCCGCAAGGCCCCGGTGGTGCCGCAGAATCACCGGCTCAGGGACACGGAACCGGGGAGGACGGGGAGTTGGGCGTGCGAGTGGTGTTGTCGACGTACGGGTCGCGCGGGGACGTCGAGCCGATGGCCGCGTTGGCGCTGCGGCTGACGGAGCTGGGCGCCGAGGTGCGGGTGTGCGCGCCGCCGGACGAGGAGTTCTCGGCCCGGTTGGCCGAGGCCGGGGTGGAGCCGGTGCCGGTCGGGCAGTCGGTGCGCTCGCTGGTCAGCGGGCCGCCGCCGGCGCCCTCGGGCATCTCCGAGCGCGCGGCCCGGCTGGTCGAGCAGTTCCACGCGGCGGTGCTCGGGGCGGCCGCGCCGGGCGGCGCGGTGGTGGCCACCGGCCTGTTCCCGGCGGCGGCCGGCGCCCAGGCGGCGGCCGAGCGGCTGGGCGCCCGCTTCACGTACGCCGCCCTCCAGCCGACCGTGCTGCCCTCCCCGCGCCACCGGCCGTTCGAGTACCCGATGCGGCCGCACCCGCCGGAGGTGACGGACCCTCGGGAGCTGTGGGAGCTCGACGCGGCGGCGATGAACGCGCTGTTCGGTGCGGCGGTCAACACCCACCGGGCGGCGGTCGGCCTGCCCGGGGTCGACAACGTCCGGGACCACGTCCTCACCGACCGGCCGTTGCTGGCCACCGACCCGCTGCTCGACCCGTGGACGGTCCCGGCCGGGGCGGGATGGCCGGAGGCCGTGCAGACCGGAGCGTGGATCCTGCCGGACGCGCGCCCGCTGCCCGCCGAGCTGTCGGCCTTCCTGGCGGCCGGCGAGGCGCCGGTGTACGTCGGCTTCGGCAGCATGCCGCTGCGCGACCCGGCCGGTGCCGCCAGGGTGGCCGTCGAGGCCGTCCGGGCGCAGGGCCGGCGGGTGCTGCTCGGCCGCGGCTGGGCCCGACTGGCCGAGGTGGACGGGGCCGGGGACTGCTTCGCGGTCGGCGAGGTCAACCAGCAGGCGCTGTTCCCGCGGGTCGCCGCCGTCGTCCACCACGGCGGCGCGGGCACCACCACCACGGCCGCCCGGGCGGGCGTGCCCCAGGTGCTGGTCCCGCAGATGGTGGACCAGCCGTACTGGGCCTCGCGGGTGGCGGCGCTGGGCATCGGCGTCGCCCACGAGGGCCCGGCCCCGACCGCCGAGTCCCTCACCGCCGCCCTCGGCCGGGCGCTCGCCCCCGCCACCCGCGAG
>NZ_JBEZUT010000320.1:0-9965 GCF_040636595.1 Kitasatospora sp. NPDC036755 | reverse complement strand
GGCCGTCGACGAGCGCCTCACCGCCACGAGTGACCCGGACGTCCTGGTTTACGACTACGCCCGCACCTACGCCGACGGCCGGATCACCCGGGCCGACGGCCCGGACCTGGACGCACTTGACGCCGTTGTTCAGCAGGGCGTTGCGGGTCCGGACGGGGCCGCGCGAGGGCGGGCCGTAGTCGGGGCCGAACCGGGCCCAGGCCCGGCTGCGCCGCCCGTCGGGGGTCAGGAAGGACAGTCCGACGGGCTTCGCCCGGGCGGGCTCGCCGGTCCGCGGACCGGGCGCGGGGGTGGTCACCACTCCTCCTCCTCGTTCTGCGGCGGGTCGTCGTGCCACTGCCGCACGGTCCTGACGACACCGGGTTTCAGGCCGGTCAGCCGCAGCAGCCCGGCGTACCGGCCGGCCGCGGTCAGCACCTCCCGCTCCTGCCGCGGGCCCGGCGCCCCGCCGTGGCGGGCGTCGCCGAACGGCGGGTCGCCGAAGGCCGCGTCGGGGCCGGTGGCGGTGCGGGCCGCGTCCGGGCCGAAGCGGATCAGGGCGACGGCGGCCGGGTCCCGGCTGAGCAGGTCGAGCTGCTCCGAGGAGTTCAGCTGGACCACGCCGGGCCCGTCGGGGTCGAGGGCGTGCGGGTCGGCGGACCGCCGGGCGTCGATGCCCAGCAGGCCGGCCGGCCCGCCGCGGTCGCGGTGCGGCGAGGCGAAGGGCGGGGCGGTGAGCACGTCGTTGTCCCGCAGGTGGTCGCGGGCCACGCCGAGGAGTTCGCGGACCCGTTCGGCGATCCGCTCCTGGGCCGCGTCGCCGACGTGGCCGCGCTCGACCGCGCCCCAGTACGGCGCCAGCGCGGTCAGGGCGGCGTCGGTGAGGTCGCCGGTCAGCGCCGTGACGAGGTCGGGGCCGCCCTTGGCCTCGCCGCGTTCCAGCCAGGCCGGCCCGGCCGCGGCTGGGCCGGTGCCGGCGCCGGTGCCGGTGCCGACGGCGGTGCCGGTGCCGACGGCGGACGGGTCGAGGGTCGGGTCCAGGTCGGACCCGGCACCGTGGTCGGCGCCGAAACCGCCCTCGGGGTAACGGTCGAGGACGTCGTCGAGGTCGCCGTCGGGGCCCGGGCCGGCCAGCGGCGGATCGAGGTTCCAGTCCTCGTCGTCCGACCAGGACAGCTCCTCGAACCCGGCCCCGTCCTCGCCGACCCCGCTCAGCCAGTCGCCGAACTCCTCGTCGAACTCCGCGGGCCGGGCCGGATCGAGGCCGCGCGCCGCCTCCTCCTCCGCGGCCTCGGCCGTCGCCCGCAGCACCCCGACGACGGCCAGCGCGGCGTCCGCGCAGTGGCGCCGCTCCTCGACGGCCCAGAACTCGCGCAGCGCGCGGTCCAACAGCGCGTCCAGGCCGTCGAGTTCGTCCCGCAACGGGATGATTCCGCACTCCCGGCCCCAACGCTGGGCGCCGTCGTGCCAGAGCCGCAGCAGCAGCCAGCCCCAGCCGACGAGGGCGAACGGCAGCGCGAGCGCCGCCGACCAGAGCGGCAGGCCGATCGCCCCGGCGGCCGCCGCACCCGCCGCGGCACCGACCAGCGCGGCCGCGCCAAGGCGCACCGCGTCGGACGGCCGCGCCGGGCCGCCGGGCAGTCGGTGGGCGACCAGCAGCATGCCCAGCAGCACCAGCACCGGCACGGTCAGCGCGGCCGCCACGGCGGACCCGGTCCACAGGCCGCCGAGGAGGCCGCACAGCGCCGTGACGGCGAGGACGCCGAGACCCGGCGGGTCGGGTTCCGGTGCGCGGCCCTCCGCGCCGGCCGCGCGCAGCCGGCGGAGGTCGGCGAGCCGCGGCGTGTTGGACAACGGCTGCACCTTCCCGGAGAGCAGGGCGAAGCGCTCGGCCGCCGCGCGCAGCGGCAGCCCGTCGCGCAGCAGCCCCACGGCGAGGCGGCGCAGGCTGTCGCCGACCCGCTCGCCGCTGGTCGCGGCGGGCGCCACCGTCACCCCGAGCCGGGCCAGCCGGGCCGCGGACTCGGCGGCGGACCGCGTGTCGGCGGTCCCGCCGTCGCTGCGCAGGACCTGTTCGACCACCCCGTGGTAGCCGTCCAGCGCCTGCCGGGCGCGGTCGAGCGCCGACTCCAGACCGGCGCGGCCCCCGCCGGTCAGCAGGCCGACGGGGCTGCCGAAGGCCAGCAGCTCGCCGTCCGCGTCGGCGAGCGCCTCGACCGCCTCGTCATGGGCCCGGCCGGCGGCACCGCCCTCCTCCCGCCGGCCCGGACTGCCCGAGGTCGCGCCGACGACCAGCGCGGAGAGGGCGGGCGGCAGGTCGGCGCCGGTGTGGGCCGCCGCCCCGACCGGGGCGGCGGTGTGGGCGCCGGCGAACCGCACCAGCGCCTCGCTCCACGCCTGGCTCCTGACCTCCGGGGCCAGCCCGTGCTCCAGCACCCGCAGACCGGGAGCGGCCACCCCGTCGGGCAGCACACCCAGCACGTCCAGGGTCTCGTCGAACACCTCGGGCAGGCCGAGCAGGTCGACCAGGACGGCCAGCGCGGACGGGTCGTCGGGCGCGGCGGACCCGGGGCCGCCGTCGCCCGCGTGGAGGTCGCCGGCCCAGATCAGCCCGGCCTCGGGGCCGCGCAGGGTCGCGGGGCGGACCAGCCGGCGCTCGGCCGGGCGGCCCTCGGCCGGCAGGGCGGGCAGCCCGCCGACCAGCAGGCAGAGCACGCGCACCCGGCCGGGCGCGGGGTAGCCCATCAACTGCTCGTACCTGGTGCGGTGTTCGACCAGGCCGGCGGGGGTGTCGACGACCAGGAAGCGGTGGTCGTGCGGCCGGATCCGGCCGTGCCGGGCCAGCCGGGCCGTCACGGCGGACCGCAGGTCCACCGGGTCGGTGCCGGCGAGTTCGGCCGTGCGCAGGTCGAGGTGGACGACCGGGGTGCGGGGGCGGATCGGCTCACTCATGCGAACTCACCACCCTCGCGGCCGCCGGCCGGTCCGTCGCCGTCGCGGTCGCCGTCGCGGTCGCCGTCCGACCAGGACGTCCAGCCGGGCGGCTCGGCCGGCGGGCGGTGGGGCTCGGCCCGACGCCCGCCGTCGCGGTCGCGGTCGCGGTCGCGGCCCCAACCCCGGTCA
The DNA here is from genome assembly GCF_040636595.1 of Kitasatospora sp. NPDC036755. Classification (NCBI taxonomy): domain Bacteria; kingdom Bacillati; phylum Actinomycetota; class Actinomycetes; order Kitasatosporales; family Streptomycetaceae; genus Kitasatospora; species Kitasatospora sp. NPDC036755. The sequence continues at coordinate 6,863 of NZ_JBEZUT010000320.1, read as the reverse complement.
CCGTCGCGGTCGCGGTCACCGTCGCGGTCGCGGTCGCGCTCCGGCTCGCGGTCCCAGCCCCGGTTCCCGTCACGACCCCGCTCAGGCTCCGGCTCGCGGTCCCAGCCCCAGTCACCGTCGCGGTCCCGATCGCGGTCGCGCTCCGGCTCACGGTCCCGGCTCCGGTCACCGTCACGGCCCCGATCGCGGTCAGGCCCACGGCCCCAGCCCTGGCCACCGTCACGGCCCCGGTCGGGCTCCGGCTCCCGGCCCCGGTCCCCGTCACGGTTCCGGTCGCGGTCGCGGTCCCAGCCTCCATTTCCGGCACGGCCCCGGTCCCGGTCGCGGTCCCCACCCCCGTTCCCGTCACGGTCCCGGTAGCGGTCCCGGTCCCGGTCCGGGTCCTGGGCCGGGGGCCGTCCCCGGTCCGGTCCGGTCTCGCGCCAGTCGGCGGGGTCCACCGGCCGGTTGGTGCCCCAGTCGTCCTGCGCCCCGTGGGTCGGCTGCGCGGGCCCCTCGTCCTCGGCCTCGTCGACCGGACGCGGCGACAGGTCCCCCTGCTGGATCGCCTGCAGGAGCCGGCCCAGGTTCGGCTGGACGGCGCGCTCGTCGCGGAACTCCATGGCCAGCGCCCCCGGCAGGGTCTCCGCCCAGAACTGCCACAGCGGCCGGAACCAGCCCTCGACGCGCTCCCCGCCCGTCTCCCGGCGGGCCGCGAGCAGGCGCAGCTGCTGCGGCGCGATCTTCTCGACCAGCCGGACGAACAGCGGGTCGGGGCGGCTGGCCGACCGGGTCAGTCCGACCGGGCGGGCGTCCATCAGCCGCTCGGTGTACGCCCCGACCGTCCGCTCGTCGTCCAGGACGGTCCAGCGCTCGTAGGCGCGCAGCAGTTCGGCCCAGCCGGAGATGCCGTCGTGCTGCGCGCCCAGGCGCAGCCGCACGCCCGGCACGTCGGCGCCGCGGTCGCGGAACAGCCGCAGCCGGACCAGCTGCGGGGAGTCCTCGGTCCCTTCCAGCACGTCCACCTGGCCGTTCCACAGCAGGCAGAGCAGCCGGTGCAGCACGTGGCGGCGGTCGGCCTCGGTGGACACCAGCCAGTCGTCCCGGTGGCCCAGGCGCTGGCGCCAGCGCAGGACGTCCTCGGCCTGCTCCCCCTCCCGTGCCTTGGCCCACTGCCGCAGCACCTTGCGGACCTCGGGCACCTCGGTGAGGCTCATCTCGCTGCGGAACTGGACGACCGTGATGGAGTCCGTCTCGACGCCCCGGAACTCCGCGAGGGCCTCGCCGGGCAGCCGCAGCACCCGGCGCAGGTAGCCCTCGACCTCGTCGCCGTTCTTGACCTTCGGGAAGGTCACCAGCACCTTGAGCACCCCGGTGCCCTCCGGCACGAAGCCCGCCGGCAGCAGGCCGGCCACCTTGCGGCCGAACTGCTCCAGGGCCTCCTTGCCGACCTGCTCGCCGGCTTCGGCGCTGCCGGCCGCCGCGGCCAGCAGGACTCCCATGGAGGGCAGCAGCGGACGCTCCTCCAGGTGCTCGCCGCTCTCCGCGAACAGCCGTTTGACCCCGGCCTCCACGACCGACTTGACGCCTCCCACCGCGCCGTCGGGGTCGCGCCGGCTCGCCGCATGCGCCGTGCGCCACTCGTCGCCGCCGACCAGCCGCAGCAGCAGGGCGGCCGAGTCCCCGCTGTCGGCCAGGCCCTCGCGGGTGGCGAGCCGGGCGACCAGGTCGTCGTAGAAGTGCCGCAGGTCGCGCTGGGGCGGCAGCAGGTAGGAGACGCCGGTCCGGTCCTCGTAGAGCACCCGGGACTGCTCGGCGAAGGCCTTCGGCTCCTGCGTGGAGTGCCGGCGCAGGGCCTCGACCAGCCGGGTCACCTCCCGTTCCAGGGCGCGGGCGGCGGGTTCCCAGCGCTGCTGCTGGTTGCGCCAGCCGTCGTTCCAGACCTGGCGGGCGCGCCAGCGGTACCAGGCGTCCTGCTCGCGCAGCACGGTCTGGACGTCCTCGTCCCCCCAGCGCGGCTGGACGAGCCCGTAGAGCTGCCGCCGGATCCGGGGCACCGGCGGCGGCTGGTCCGGGGTGCCCGGCGGCAGGGCGGCGGCCCGGGTGCGGTTGTCGAGCAGGCCGAGGAAGCCCAGGCGGGCGAGGTCGTTGGGATCCTGCGGCACCCCCTTGACGATCCGCTCGACGGTGAACGGGTCGACGGTGGAGAGCAGCTTCTCCACCGCCCGCCGGGGGGTGAAGTTCTGCGCCATGTCGGCGGTGCGCTGCGCCACCCGGCGGGTCAGGTCGGCGAGGGCCTGCTGCATGTCGCTCTGCCGGGCCATCAGCGCGGCCTCGATCGCCGAACCGCCGCGCGGCTCCACGGTGAGCGGGTCCAGTTCGAGTGCCCGGCGCTCCAGCAGCTCCTCCAGGCCGGAGTCCGCGAACATCTGCTTCACCAGCTCCTCGGCGGGCCGGTGGGTGCGGCGGGAGGCGTCGCTCAGCTGCTCGACCGAGGCGCGCAGGAAGCGGCCGGAGACCAGCGCCGCCAGTTCGTCCACCGGCGCGGTCATCGAGGCGACCAGGCTGGTCGAGACGCCCTTGCGGCCGATCCCGGCGTCGGACACGGCCGCCCGGGACACCCCGCGGTTGATGAAGCTCGCGGCGAAGGTCTGGTAGTCGTCGTCGGCCCGGGAGTGGGTGCTCTGCCGGCCGTCGCCGAGCTCGGTGCCGATCAGCGACATCACCAGGGAGACCATCGAGCGGCGCAGGTCGTCCTGGCGGATGCCGGCGGTGCGGCTGAACAGGAAGGCGGTCGGCAGGATGCCGCTGCGCAGCCGGATCGGCGCGGCGTGCGGGTAGCGGATCCGCAGCGTCAGGTCCTCGTCGAGGTCGCCGAGTTCCGCGCCCTCGATGGGCGCGTTCTGCTCGTCGACCAGCCGGAACAGGTCCACCAGGGCGCGGGCCGAGTTCAGCTCCGCCTCCCGGCCGCCCCCGCGCGCGGCCGGGAACGCGGACGGCATGACGACCAGCGGGTAGATCTTGACGCCGCCGAGGCGCTTCTCCTGGAAGGCGTGGTTGATCAGGTGCAGGTAGTCGAGGAAGATCCCGGCGCCGGTGCCGCCGGCGACCGAGAAGGCCACGAAGACGTCGCAGCCGGAGACCGGGCCGCCGCCGAGCTGGCTCAGGGTCCCGCCGGCGCGGGCGAGCGCGTCGATGGCGTCGCTGAGCGGGGCCAGCACCGGGTCCAGCCCGTCGCGCAGGGTGCCGAACAGTCCGGCGCGGCCGACCGTCGGCAGCTGCCCGGCGCCGTTCTTGAGCGGGACGACCCTGGGCTCGTTGGCGCGCGGCGGCAGCCAGGAGGCGGTCTCGTCCGGGAGGCTGGCCCGGAGCATCTTGGTGATGTCGGGCGAACTGTCGTAGTTCGGCAGCAGGTTGGGGGTGGTGCGCGAGGTGCGGCTGTACGCGGCGCGCAGCGCCGGGTCGGCGGTGGACAGCGGCAGGTGGGCCAGGTCCGATTCGCTGAAGTCGGCGTAGACGAACTGCAGGCAGTCCGGCAGCTGGTGGGGTGCCATGCCGCCGAGGTGGGTGAGCGCGGTGCCGTCGGGGCCGCACAGTTCGGCGCGCAGCCGCCGCTCCAGTTCGGCGCCGACGAGGCCGCCGGTGCCACCCAGGCCGACGAACAGCATCGGCTGGAAGATCTTCATGGTGTTCCGCCTTCATCCGGCCGCGCGGGCGCGGCCGGCTCGGGTGTCGACCGGTTCGGGTGTCGACCGGCTCCGGTCGGAGGGTGGTGGTTCGAAGGTGCGGGGACGGGGGCTCAGAGGTAGGTGGTGGTCGGCGGCGGGGCCGCCGGTGGCGCGGACGGGCTCTCCGCGCGGCCCGGCCGGGGGCGGGCGGTCGGGCCGGTGCGGCGGCGCGGGGCGCGCCGTTCGTCCCGGATCCCCAGGCCGAGGCCGTCGGTGAGCGAGGCCGGCCGGTCCGGGTGGATCCGGGTCGTCGACTGGCGGCGCTTCTCCAGCACCGCTCCGCCGTCCCGGCTGCGCTGCACCCGGTACGGCCCGCCGGGCTTGCGGACGAGCCGGGGGTAGGGGCCGCCGAGGCCGGCCACGTCGAACTCGTACCAGCCGTTGGTGCCGGAGTCGGCGGTGACGTCGGCGAGTTGATGACCTTCCTGGTCCAGCAGGAGCAGCTTGAGCCCCGCCGGGTTCCGGCCCGTCACCTTCCCGCGGTGCAGGACCAGGACGACCAGGGCGGCCAGCACCGCCACGAGGCCGCCCAGCAGCAGCGCCCACCACCAGCTCTCCCAGAAGGTCGGCGGCCGGGTGACCGTCAGCGACAGCGGGCTGTCGACCAGGACCCGGTCCTGGTCGGTGCCGTCGACCAGGGTGACCTTGCCGCCGAGCCGCAGGTCGCCGCCGTCGAGCAGGCCGCGGAAGGCGGCCGGCCGGGCCGCCCGCACCGCGACGTCCACCCGGCGGGACTCGCCGGGCGCCAGGGTGACCTCCTCCGGGGAGACCGCCAGCAGGCCCGGGGAGGTGTCCCGCAGCGCCAGCCGCAGCGTGTGCGGGGTGCCGTCCGCGTTGTGCAGGTCGAGGCGGCCGGCCAGCGCGTCCCCGGGGTGGAGCTTGTGGCCGGCGGTGTCGTCGAGGGTGAGGCCGGCGGTCACCTTCGGCACCGCCGGGGCGACCAGGGTGCCCTGGGTGCGGTCCTCGTCGGCCGTCAGCCCGGACGCGGCGAGCGTGCCGGAGGCCTTGATCCGGCCGGTCGCCGTGGCGGGCACCGTCACCGTCCCGCTGAAGGTGGCGTCACCGGCGGTGCGGTCCGGGCCCGTCCCGTCGTCGGCCAGCCTGACCGGCACCGGCGCGAAGCCGTCGCCGCTCAGCACGGCGCTGACCTTCAGGTCCTTCAGGTCCTGCGGGTCGGTGACCTGGACCCCCTTGCGGGTCTGGAGCTTGAGCGTGACCACGGCCTGCTCGCCGGGGCGCGGCGAGGGCGGCGCCATAGTGATGGAGCTGCGCAGCGCGCCGCGCCACAGCACGCTGACGGAGGCCAGCTGCGCCCGGTGGTCCGCCGGGGCGTCCAGGTGGACCTTCCATTGGCCGGGCGCCGGGTCGGTGATGCGCAGCGACTCGACCGTCTGGTCGCGGGGCGAGAGCTCGAACTTGGAGATCGGGTCGGTGGTGGTGGCGGTGATCTGCCGGCCGGAGGGGTCGAAGTAGGTGGCGGTGACGGCCGGGTCGCCCTTGTCGACGACGATGCTGCCCACGGTGGTGAGCGGCGAGATCCGCATCTCGATGTCGATCGGCGGGTGTCCGGTGCCGCCGGTGGTGGCGCGCAGGCAGTGGGCGGCGGCGAAGGCGGTCTGCATCGCGCCGGCGACGGCGGCGGCGTCCGGCACCGCGGTGGCCCGGGGCCGCGCGTCGGGCAGGTCGACGCAGCCGTCCTGGAAGCCGGCGGCCGCCATCCGGTCCAGGGCGGCCCGGTCGATGTCGGAGCCGAAGCCGAGCGGCCAGACCTGGATCCGGGCGGCCTGCGCGGCGGCCAGGGCCTGGGCCAGGGCCGCCTCTCCGGCGGTGGCGCGGTGGTCGCGGTCGTCGCCGTAGGCCGGGCTGTCGCCGACGTCGAGCTTGCCGTCGGTGAGCAGGAACAGCACCCGGGGCGTGGCCGGGTCCGTCCCGGTGGACAGCCGGCTGACCCCCTGGAGGATCGCGTTCGGGAAGTCGGTGCCCTGCCCTTCGTCCGGCTTGCGGCTGCGCAGGTTGCCGATGCACGCGCCGATCCGGTCCCGGCCGGCGCCGTCCAGGACGGTGGGCGGGCAGACCTCGTCCACCGGGTGCTGGGCGTCGTTGTCCGCGCTGGCGAACCCGAGCACGGTGACGGTCGACTTCGGGTGGACCTCGCCGAGGGCGATCCCCGCGGCGGCGGCCCGCTCGCGGTCGACCTCGGCGGGTTTGAGGCTGCCGGACTCGTCGACGGCGATCGCGTAGTCGACCGGGCCGATGGCGGCGGGAGCCGGCGCCGTCGGTGCGGCCGACGCCGCGGGAGCCGTGGAGGGGGCCGGCGTGGGGCTGGGCTCGGCGGAGGCCTGCCCGGGCAGGAGGCCGACGGTCAGCAGGGACGCCGCGGTGAGCGCGGCGGCCCGCCCGAGTCCGCCGGCGGCGCGCCGGGGGCGGCGGGCCCGCGGGCCGGTGGTGCCGCGCCGCGGGGGGCGCGCGAAGAGCAGGTGTGGCACCGTCATCTCCTCTGGATCAGGGTGCGTTCCACCGGCCGGCGGGCGGCCGGGCCGTCGGCCGGTGGCAGGCGGTCGGGACCGGGCGGGGCTCAGGTGAGCAGGATCCCGGCGGTGGCGAGGACCGATCCGGGGGCGAGGCAGGCGACGCCCCAGCGGATGCGGCGGTACTTGGCGGCCAGGATGGTGCTGACGTCCACGGCCTGGACGAGCAGCCAGTCGAGCGGGTCCCGGCCGGCCGCGACGATCTGTTCGGTGAGCCGGGGCCGGCCGTCGGAGGTGAGCAGGTCGGCGAAGAAGGTGACCCCGTCGTGGTCCCGCAGGGTCTTGGTGCGGGGCAGGATCGCCCGGACCAGGGCGACCGCCCCGGCGGCCCAGAACACGCCGCCGAGCGCGAGCAGGACGGCGGCGAGCGTGCCGGGCCGGCCGTCGGCCCAGTTGCGGTCCAGGAGCAGGGCGGGCAGGCCGAGGGCGGCGGTGAGCAGGATCGAGGACTTGGTGTCGGCGCGTCCGATGTCCTCGCGGACGACGCACAGGAGGCGGTCCGCGATGAAGCGGGCCTCGTCCGGGCGGGCGGCCGCCTCGGGCCCGGCGGCGGGGTCGGGGACGGGTTCGGGGACGGGGGCGGGGGCGTGTTCACCAGCTTCGATGTTCACCGCGGTCCCGGCATGCT
>NZ_JBEZUT010000319.1:0-9968 GCF_040636595.1 Kitasatospora sp. NPDC036755 | reverse complement strand
CCTCCCGCTCGCCGTCTCCTTCGCATACCTCCTTCCCGTCGACGCCGCCCCGGCGGCCATGAACCTGAGCCTGCCGGTGATCGCCGCTCCGCTGCTCGCCTTCCACCTCGTGTACACCAGACGGCACGGCCTGCGCGCCTGACGTCCGCGCCGCGCCCGGCGGCCTCCGCACTCCCCACGGTGTGACACCCGCGCATCCCGCAACGGGGCTCGGGTCGGTCTGCCTGCCCCGGCAGGCAGGCCCGAGGCCCGACCATCCGCGGTTCCGCTACCGGCCCATGGCCACCACCACCTCCGCGACCCGGCCCGCGCCGTCCTCCCCCGCCATCGCGCGGGCCACCCCCTGTGCCCGGGCCCGCAGCCGCTGTTCCTCGACGGCCTGGCGGATGGCCTCCGCCAGACGGTCGGCCGTCAGCTCGGCGAACCGGACCGGAGCGGTGGCGGCTCCGAGCCGGGTGAGCCGGTCGGCCCAGAACGGCTGGTCCGCCGTCACCGGGACCGGGACGCTCGGCACACCCGCCCGCAGCGCCGCGGCCGCCGTGCCCGCACCCGCGTGGTGCACCACCGCCGCCATCCGCGGGAACAGTCGGGCGTGGGGCAGTTCGCCGACCGTCAGCACACCGTCGCCCGCCCCGGTGATCCCGGCCCAGCCGGCCTGCACCACACCCCGGACGCCCGCCCGCCGCAGCGCCTCAACCGCCAGGGCGCTCAGCCGCTCCCCCTGACCCGCCGCCATGCTGCCGAACCCGATGAACACCGGCGGCGGCCCGTCCCGCAGGAAGTCCTCGACCTCGGTGGGGAGGCGGTAGTCCTCCGCCACGTGCGGCCACCAGTTGCCGACCACCCGCAGTTCCTGCCGCCAGTCGGCCGGTCTCGGTACGACGGTCGGACTGAAGCCGTGCAGCACCGGCCAGTTCGCCCGTTCCACCGCCCGTCGGCGCGCGGTCTGGGAGAGCGCGGGGAGGCCCAGCCGCGCCCGCAACCGGCGTGCGGCCTCGGCGTGCAGACGGTCGACGACCCGCTGGCCGAGCGCTCCCGCCGCCCGGTTCCCCCAGCTCCCCAGCGAGCGGGCACCTCCGACGACGGGCGGGAACTCCCGTGTCGGCAGCGTGGGTTGCAGGTAGACCCCCATGCTCGGGACACCCATGGCCTCCACCAGGTGCCAGCCCAGCGGAGCGGTGGTGGTGCTCAGCAGGAGCAGATCGGCTCCGGGCGCCGCGGCGTCCGCGAGCCCGTCGCCCAGTTGCCCGATGAAGGCCGCGGCCCGTGCGAGCAGTTCGGAGCGCCCGCCCGTCGGCCGGGTGCCCTCCCCGCGCGGATCGACCGGGAGCGGGCGGAAGTCGAGGCCGCTGCCGGCCACCAGCTCGCGGAAGGTCTCGGGCGCCGCGAGCACCACCCCGTGCCCCGCGTCGCGCAGGTGCGCCCCGAGACCGGTGTAGGGGGCGACGTCGCCGTGGGAGCCGGCGGCCATGACGAGGATCCTCACCGGGCCGCCTCCTCGTCGCCGGTCCCGCCGCACCGCTCGGCGTTGGCGCCGATGGCCGCGCGGAGGTAACCGGCCAGGCCGGGGCGCTGCTCGGCCGGCGGGACGACGAGGGCGAAGGCGCGGGCGTCCGCCTCGTAGTCGTCGGCGATCCTGCAGTGCATCTCCGGCGGGCAGGGCGTGAACCACCGGGTGATGTGCTGCCGGTGCTGCTCGGCGAGGTCCAGGACGGCGCGGTCGTCGACCGGCAGCCCCCCGTCGAAGGCCTTCAGCAACCTGCCGCGCCACTCGGCGGCCTCCGCCATCAGCTGCCGCCAATCCTCCTTGGAGTGGCCGGCGGCACGGGCCAGGGCCTCCTGATGGCTGTCCCGCTCGCCCCACTTGAGGTGGGCGTCGGCCGCGTAGCTGAGGTCGAAGACCACGTCCCCGAAGACCTCGAAGCGCTCCTCCGGCGTCAGTTCGACGCCGGTGCGCCGGACTTCGATGGCCCGCTCGGCGACGTCGACCAGCTTCTGCAGCCGGGTGATCTGCTCGGTGAGCGCCCGGCGTCTCGCCAGCAGGTGGTCGAGCGCGTTGGCCTGCGGGTCCGCCAGGATCTCGGCGATCTCGTCGAGCGGGAAGCCGAGCTCCCGGTAGAAGAGGACCTGCTGGAGTCTGGCGAGGTCCGCCCCGTTGTAGAGCCGGTACCCGGCCGGGCTGCGTTCACTGGGCGAGAGCAGCCCGGACCGGTCGTAGTAGTGCAGGGTCCGGATCGTGACCCCGGCGAAGCCGGAGACCTGTCCCACCGACCAGCTCATGCGTCCCTCCGATCGTCCGTGCGTTCGTTGCGCCCCCACCGTGCGGCCTGACGTGGGGTAAGGGTCAACACGCGCGGCTCGGGTGCCTGCTCCGGACGCCGGGAGGCGTCATCGGTCAGGTCTCGCGCCGCGGGTGGTAGGCGCTCTCGGGTATGCCGAACGTCCAGGCGACCCCGGCGCGCGCGGTGCGGGTGCTCGGGGGGACGCGCAACCAGTAGGTGCGGTGGGTGCCGTCCGGCTCGGGGGTGGAGTTGACCACCTCGACCATCACGACCGGCTCGTCGTCGGGCAGGACGATCCGCCAGAGCACCCCGGTCTCGTCCCGGTGGACGGGCTCGGCTCCGGAGTCGGCCAGGTAGCGCTCGTAGCCGTAGTGCTCCAGCAGGACGCGCCGCAGCTCGGCGTTCTCCTCGGTGCGGATCCGCTCGACCGTCACCTCGGCCAGTCCGGCCAGGAACTCCGGCGGGACGGGCATGCCGCGCCAGGCGTGCAGGGCGAAGCCGTCGGCGTACTCCAGGGCGGGGCCGTCCGCCCGGTCGAGCCGTCCCGCCTCGTCACGGTGCAGGGCGGTCGGCCGCTCGCTGAGCAGGGCCACCTCCCGGTACGGCCACCACCAGCCGGCCTGCCGGGCCAGCTCGGCGATCGGTGCGACGGCGTCGGCGACCGAGCCGGCGGCCTCCAGGGCGGCGAACCACGGCGCGTCGTGCTGGCCCCGCACGGCGTCCAGCAGGGCCAGTCGGACGGTGGTGCGCCGCGCCCGGGCCTCCTCGGCCACGGCGACATCCGCCTCCCGGTCCGCCTCGGGGGCGAGCCGGTCGAGCACGGCGTTGCGCAGCCGGTCGGCGAGCGGGGTGGTGACCGGGCCGAGCTCTCCGCCGGTGAGCGCCCAGTGGCCCGCCCACCCGGTGGCACCGACCCGTGCGACGGCCCGTCGCCGGGCCTCCTCCCAGGGCCGGGTGCGCACGGCCTCGCGGACGCTCTCCGCTCCGGCGGCGCGCAGTTCGAGCGCGGCCTCCGTCGCGGCGAGCGGCGAGCCGAACCAGCGGATCGCCGCGGGTTCGGGCAGCCCGGCCGCCCGGTAGGCGGCCCGGACGGCGCGCTCGGCCTCCGTCCTGTCGCCCGTCCCGGTGGCCGCCGCGGCCGCCCGCCAACGGGCCGTCACCTCGGCCGGCCCGAGCGGCGCGGGCGCCTGCGCCGCCCCGCCGTGGACCTCGTCGTGGATCACCGTCTCCATCCCTGCTCCGTTCCCGGCCGGGCTCCCCGCCCGGTCGTCCGTTCCCGTTCCGTGCCGCGGCCCCGGCCGCGCTCCGCCCTCGTACCCGCTCCGCCCTCCGGCCCCCGGCCCGGCGGGCGGCCTGGACTCAGTCCGCGACCATCCGCACCGCGCCCGGGACGTACTCGCGCTGGCGGACCACCCGGTACCAGCCCTTGGGCAGCGGTATCGCCGCGTGCTCCTCGTGCACCACCCGGCCGCCCTCGGGCAGGTGCAGCCAGCCCGCGCCGAAGGGCCCGGCCTCCCGTCGCAGTTCGCCGGGGCCGACCACGGCGTGCGCGTGCCCGGTGACCTCGCCCAGCGCGAGCACCATCCGGCCCCGCGCGTCCCGGGGCTGGACGGCCGACTCCGCCGCCCTCGGCGGCACCGCGCTCTCCTCGACCGGCACGATCAGCACATCGCCCTGGCGGTACATCAGTCCTCCCTCGCCGTACGGCCGGACCCCGGCGGACGCCGGAACCCATGGCTCCACCGCACCTGCCGCGGTCACTCTCCGGAGCCAGGACCAGAACATAGAGCAAGGGTCTGACAACGCGCCCGGGCGGCGACCCGACCACCGGATTGTCAGTCCCGGCTGGTAGACAGTTGTTCGGCCCAGACCCCCGGAGGAGCAGCGCATGACTGTCAACGACCACATCGAGCGGTTCCACGGCCTGCCCGTCCTCGACTTCGCGAACGCTCCGGAGGCGGCCGAGGAGAAGGGCGGGCCCGGCGCCGTCCGGCTGCCGGACGCGGCCTCGGTCGCCTGGAAGGTCGGTCTCGACTACGAGTCCGACGTCACCTTCGCCGAACTCTGGGAGCGGTTCCTGGGCGCCGTCGACACCGAGCGGGTCACCGCGCTGGTGATCGGCCAGTGGGCCCCGGAGGAGCCGGACGGTTTCCAGGAGCCGATGGAGGCGATCGTCGCCGCCGCCGGCCGGCTGCCCGCCCTGCGAGCGCTGTTCGTCGGCGACATCACCTACGAGGAGTGCGAGATCTCCTGGATCCAGCAGTGCGACATCACGCCGCTGCTGACGGCCTTCCCGCGGCTGGCCGAGCTGGTGGTGCGCGGCGCGTCGCAGGACTGGGACGGCAAGGGCGGTCTGGCCCTGGAGCCGCTGCGGCACGAGGCGCTGGAGGCGCTGCGCTTCGAGGCGGGTGGGCTGCCGGGTTCGGTGGTGCGCTCGGTGGCCGGCTGCGACTTCCCGGCCCTGGAGCGGTTGGAGCTCTGGCTGGGCGTGGACAACTACGGCGGCGACGCGACGATCGACGACCTGGCGCCGTTCCTGGACGGCACCCGCTTCCCCGCGCTGCGCCACCTCGGCCTCCAGAACAGCGAGTTCGAGGACGACATCGCGGCCGCCGCGGCGCACGCGCCGGTCGTCGCCCGGCTGGAGTCGCTCAACCTCTCCATGGGCGTGCTGACCGACCAGGGTGCCACCGCCCTGCTGGAGGGCCAGCCGCTGACCCACCTGCGCAAGCTCGACCTGCACCACCACTACCTCACCGAGGAGATGCAGCAGCGCCTGCGCCAGGCCCTGCCCGGGGTCGAGCTCGACCTCTCCGAGCCCGGCAAGCCCGACGACCGGTGGCGCTACGTGGCCGTGGCCGAGTAACCGTCACCTCCCGCACGCGCCCTCCCGACCGTCCAACCCCCGTCCAGCCCCCGTCCGACCACTCGACCCATCAGGATCCGACATGGCCGTCTCCCGCCACATCGAACGCTTCCACGAGCTGCCGATCCACGAGTTCACGCCCGCCGACGCCCGGCCGCGGCCCGCCGCGGGCGCCGTCGCCTGGCGGCTGTCCCTCGAGTACGGGTCCAAGCAGGACTTCATCCAGCTCTGGCAGTCCTTCCTGGAACAGGTCGACCCGGCCGGCGTCCGCGCCGTGGTGATCGGCGCCTGGTGGCAGGACGGCTACACGTCGGTGCGCACCGCGGTCGAGGCCGTCACGGCCCAGGCACCACGCCTGCCCGCCCTGGAGGCGCTGTTCCTCGGCGAGGTGACCTTCGACGAGTGCGAGATCTCCTGGATGGAGATGGCCGACGTCACTCCGCTGCTGCACGCCTTCCCCAGGCTGCGGTCGCTGGCCGTGCGCGGCGGGAGCGGTCTCGTCCTGGAGCCGGTCCGGCACGACCGGCTGAGCAGCCTGCGCCTCGAGTCCGGCGGCCTCCCGGCGACGGTGGTGCGCGCGGTGGCCGGCTCCGAACTGCCCGCGCTGGAGCGCCTGGACCTCTGGCTCGGCGTGGACGAGTACGGCGGTGACGCGACGGCGGACGACCTGGCGCCCTTCCTGGACGGCACCCGGCTGCCGAGGCTGCGCCACCTCGGGCTGGCCAACAGCGAGATCCAGGACGAGATCGCCGCCGCCGTCGCCCACGCCCCGGTGGTCGCCCGGTTGGAGTCGCTCGACCTCTCCATGGGCGTGCTCTCCGACGAGGGCGCCACCGCCCTGCTGGAGGGCCAGCCGCTCACCCATCTACGCAAGCTCGACCTGCACCACCACTACCTGAGCGACGCGATGCAGGAGCGACTGCGCGAGGCCCTGTCCGGGGTGGAGCTCGATCTCAGCGACGCCGAGGGCGACGACCCGGACGACGAGGACGACCGCTACGTCTCGGTCTCCGAGTAGGCGGGGGAAGGAAGCGATGACCGTGCGGTTGACCGTCCTCGGCAATCCGGGGCACCGGCGGGTGACGCTGTTCGCGGCCGCCGCCCGGGCCGCCGGGCTGGCCGAGCCCGCCGTTCTGCCCTGGCTGGACGTGCTGCGCGGCAGCTACCGGCTGCCCGAGACCGGTCTGCTGCGCATCGAGTCGCCCGGCGAGGAGCCGGAGGTCGACCGGCTGCTGCGCGGCCCGGCGCTCGGCCCCGGCTACGCGCCCACCAGGGTCGAGGGCACGGCCGCCTGGTACGCGGGGGTCATGGCCGCACTGCGCGCGCTCGCCACCCGGCCCGGCGTACGGATGCTCGGCGATCCGGAGGAGATCGGCGTGATGTTCGACAAGCGTCGGGCACACGCGCTGCTCGACCGGGCCGGGGTGCCGGTGCCCAGGGCGCTGGGCGGCGAGGTCGCCGGGTGGGACCACCTGCGCGAGCGCCTCGCCGACGCCGGCCTGCACCGGGTCTTCGTCAAGCCGGCGCACGGCTCCTCCGCATCCGGGGTGGTCGCCCTGGAGTTCGGGCCGCGCGGGCAACTGCAGGCCACCACCTCGGTCGAGCTGGCCGACGGCCGGCTGCACAACTCGCTGCGGGTGCGCCGCTACCGCACCGAGCGGGAGGTCGCCACGATCGTCGACGCCCTGGCACCGGACGGACTGCACGTCGAGCAGTGGATCCCGAAGGCCTCGCAGTCCGGCCGCTCGGCGGACCTACGGGTCGTGGTGGTCGCCGGCCGGGCCACCCACGCCGTGGTGCGCACCAGCGGCCGGCCGATGACCAACCTGCACCTGGGCGGCGCCCGCGGCAGCGTCGAGCTGGCCCGGGAGGCCGCGGGCCCGGCCTGGCCCGCCCTGCTGGAGACGGCCGAGCGCGCGGCCGCCTGTTTCCCCGGCTCACCGATGGTCGGCGTCGACGTCCTGCCCACGACCGGCTGGCGGCGCGCCCTGGTCGGCGAGGTGAACGCCTTCGGCGACCTGCTCCCCAACCTCACCGGCCTGCCCGGCGGCCCCGCCGAGGGCCTCGACACCTACGGCGCCCAACTGGCCGCGCTCACCGCCCCCTCCCCGTCGTCGCCCGCGGCGACGGACCACCAGATCACGGAACCCGCTCGATGAACCACCGGACTCCCGCCCCGTCCCCCGACATGAACGCCGTCGTGGGCACCCACGACCTCCTCCTCGTCACCCTCGACACGCTCCGCCTCGACGTCGCCGAGGAGCTGGCCGCCGCCGGCCGCATCCCGAACCTCGCCGCCGTCCTCCCCGACGGCCGCTGGGAGCACCGGCACGCACCCGGCAGCTTCACCTACGCCTCCCACCAGGCGATCCTGGCCGGTTTCCTGCCGACGCCGGCCTCCCCGGACGGCCCCCACCCGCGCCTGTTCGCGGCCCGCTTCGCCGGCTCCGAGAGCACCGCCCCGCGCACCTGGGTCTTCGACGCCCCCGACCTGCCGACGGCCCTGGCCGCCGCCGGGTACCGCACGGTGTGCATCGGCGGCGTCGGGTTCTTCAACAAGCAGGGCCCGCTGGGTTCGGTACTGCCCGGCCTCTTCCAGGAGAGCCACTGGGCACCGGAGCTGGGTGTGGCCTCGCCGACGTCCTTCGAGGAGCAGGTCGCCCGGGCCGAGCGGGTCGCCGCCGAACAGTCCGCCGATCAGCCACTGTTCCTCTTCCTGAACGTGTCGGCGCTGCACCAGCCGAACTGGTTCCACCTGCCCGGAGCCACCCGCGAGCACGGGGACTCCCGCGCGAGCCACGCCGCCGCCCTGGAGTACGTGGACGCGCACATCGGCCGACTGTTCGCCGCGATGAGCGCCCGCCGCCCCTGCTTCGCGATCGTCTGCTCCGACCACGGCACCGCCTACGGCGAGGACGGCTACACCGGTCACCGGATCGGCCACGAGGTGGTCTGGTCCGTCCCGTACGCGCACTTCACGCTCCCCGCCCGAGCGGCGAGCGCCACCGCGACCTCCGGGGAGCGCGCATGACCACCGCACCCCCGCGCCCCGAATCGCCGTACCAGTCGTACGTCTACGCGTACCCGCACAAGACGGCCTACCGCCCGCTGCCGGAGCGCCCGCCGCTGCGCGAACTGTGGGCCGGCGAGGCGCAGCACGCGCTCTCGCTCTACCTGCACGTACCGTTCTGCGAGGTCCGCTGCGGTTTCTGCAACCTGTTCACCCGGATCGGCAGCCCCGAGGGCCTGACCACGGCCTACCTGGACGCCCTGGAGCGCCAGGCCGCGGCGGTGCGCTCCGCGTTGGACGACGGGGCCCGGTTCGCCCTGGCCGCGTTCGGCGGCGGCACCCCGACCTATCTGACGGCCGCCGAGCTGGAGCGGCTGTGCGACATCGCCGAGCGGCGGATGGGCGCCGACCTGCGGGCGGTGCCGCTCTCGGTGGAGGCCTCGCCCGCCACCGCGACCGCCGACCGGCTGGAGGTGCTGGCCGCCCGGGGCACCACCCGGCTGAGCCTGGGCGTGCAGTCCTTCGAGGACGCCGAGGCGCGCTCCGCCGTCCGCCCGCAGAAGCGGGCCGAGGTGGAGGCCGCCCTCGGCCGGATCCGTGCCGCCGGGTTCCCGGTGCTCAACATCGACCTCATCTACGGCATCGACGGCCAGACCGAGGCGAGCTGGCTCCGCTCGCTGGACACCGCGCTCGCCTGGCAGCCCGAGGAGCTCTACCTCTACCCGCTGTACGTCCGCCCGCTGACCGGACTGGCCCGGCGCGGCGAGCAGGAGAGCCACTCCGCCTGGGACACCCGCCGGCTCGCGCTCTACCGGGCCGGCCGCGACCACCTGCTCGCCCACGGCTACCAGCAGGTGTCGATGCGGATGTTCCGCCGCGCCGCCTCCCCCCAGGCCGGGGCGAGCGAGTACGCCTGCCAGACCGACGGCATGGTCGGCCTGGGCTGCGGCGCCCGCTCCTACACCTCGCGGCTGCACTACTCCTTCGACTACGCGGTGAACGCCACCGAGGTGCGCGGCATCATCGACGACTACGTCGCCACCCGGGACTTCGACCATGCCGAGGTGGGCCACCTGATGGGCGGCGCGGAGCCCCGCCGACGGCACCTGGTGCAGTCGCTGCTCCAGGCCGAGGGCATGCCGCTGGCCGACTACCGTGCCCGGTTCGGCGGTTCGCCGGCCGAGGACTTCCCGGCGGAGCTGGCGTTGTTCGCCGAGCGCGGCTGGCTCGCCGGAGGCGACGCGGAGTTCCTGCGGCTCAGCCCGGAGGGGCTCGCCCACTCGGACGCCGTCGGGCCGATGCTGTTCTCGCCCGAGGTCCGGGCCCTGATGGCGGCGTACGAGGCGAAATGACCTTCCTCGGCATGCCCTCCGCCGCACCGCGGCCCGAGGACGGCGGGCGGAGCCTCACCCTGCTCTACCGCGGCCCGCTCGCCTCCTGCGACTACGACTGCCCGTACTGCCCGTTCGCCAAGCGGCGCGACAGCCCGGAGCAACTGCGTTCCGACCGGGCCGCACTGGAGCGTTTCACCGCCTGGGCGGCCGGTCGCGCGGGCACCGGCGACACCCTGTCGCTGCTGTTCACCCCCTGGGGCGAGGGGCTGGTGCGGTCCTGGTACCGCCGCGCGCTGGTCGAACTGAGCCGCCTGCCGCACGTGCGCCGCGTCGCGATCCAGACCAACCTCAGCTGTCGCACGGGCTGGCTCGCCGAGGCGGACCTCGACGCACTCGCGCTGTGGGTCACCTTCCACCCCGGCCAGATCACCCGTCACCGGTTCCTCGCCAAGTGCCGGGAGCTGGACGCGCTCGGC
>NZ_JBEZUT010000318.1:0-9984 GCF_040636595.1 Kitasatospora sp. NPDC036755 | reverse complement strand
CCGGCCGCTCGGCGGGCGGATCGCCGCGCTGGCCGAACGGGCCGGGCTGAGCCTCGCCCCGGCCGAGCGGGCGGCCGCGGTGCCGGCCCAGGCCGCCGGGGACTCCTTCAACCTCACCCCCCGTGAGCGGGACGTGCTCCGCCTGCTCGCGCGCGGCTGGACCAACCGGCAGATCGCCGAGGAGCTGTACATCTCTCCGAAGACCGCGAGCGTGCACGTCTCCAACATCCTCGGCAAGCTGGCGGTCGGCGGCCGGGGCGAGGCGGCCGCCCTCGCGCACCGGCTGCGGCTGTTCCCGGACGACCTGGCCTCCTCGGGCCACTGAGCTCCACGGGGAGGGCCGGCGGGCGCCGCTGGGCGCCGTTCGCCGAGGACCACCGGGGCCACCGAGCGGGGCCGCACCACCGACCGGGACCGGCTCGGGCCGGTCCCGGTCCCGGTTCCCACCCCGCCCCGGTTCCCGCCCCGCCCCGCCCCGGTCCGACGTCCGGCCACGCCGGGCGCCTCCGCGTGCTCCCGTGCGCGCCGCGTGAGCCCCCTCCCGCGCGCCGCCGCCAACCGGGCCGATCCGTAGGAATCAGGGGCATTTCCCCACCCTTCCGCCATTACTCTAAGTTGAGTGTGCGTGTCGTTGAGTGACGGAATTGGTGTAGGGTCCATTTTGGGAGCATCGGTGCGGTGCGGCGACCGGCAGGCCGCCCACCCCCTGGGCCACCGTCCTGACGGGGCGCCAGGCCACCGCGTACGTCCGAGAGGTGCGCGGCCGGTGGTCCGTGGCCGGGGCGCGAGGCCCCGGGCCGGAGGGGGAGAGGCCGAGTGAGCTCCACCGAAACGGTGCTGCCCGGAACCGGACGGCCGGACGCGCCGCACACCGACACGTCCGCCGCCGACGTGCCCGCACCCGCCCGCCGCGGCCCGCTGTGCCGGCTCGCGGAGTGCCGCACGCTGCCCGGGGTCGCCCTGGGCACGCTCTGCGTGGCCTACGCCATCGGCGCCGCCGTCGGCTGGGGATCGCGCCAACTGTCCGTGTTCATGGGCGACTTCGGGCTGGCCGCGGCGGCCCTGGCGGCCGCCCTGTCCTGTCTGGTGTACGGCTGCACGGTCGGCGGGCACGCCCGCCCGGCCTGGCTGCTGTTCGGCCTCTCCTCGCTCATGGTCGCCTTCGGCAACGGCACCTGGGGCTGGTACGAGCTGGTGGTGCGCACCCCGCTGCCCCGGGACTCGCTCGCCGAGTACGTCTTCCTGCTGTTCGGCCCGCTCGCCATCACCGGTGTCCTGGTGCTCGCCCAGCACCCGCGCACCGCGGCCGGCTGGCTCTGCCTGCTGCTCGACGGCTGGCTGATCGCCGGCTCGCTGTTCACCCTCAGCTGGAGCCTGGCGCTCGGCCGGATCGCGGCCGGCGAGGACGGCTCGCCCCTGCGGCTGGCCCTCAACCTGGCCTACCCGGTGCTGGACATCCTGCTGGTCAGCCTGGTGGTCGGGCTGCGCTTCGGCGGCCGGGACGGCAACCGGGCGGCGGTGCACACCGCGATGCTGGCGCTGGCCGTCACCGTGACCTGCGACGCCCTGTTCACCTCCCCGGAGCTGCGCAGCAGCTACCACTCGGGCGAACTGCTGGACGCCGGCTGGTTCGCCGGCAGCCTGCTGCTGGCCTGGGCGCCGTGGTCGCCGCGCTGGCGCCGTCCGCTGCGCGACCACCCCTCGGCCGGCGGCCTGCCGCACCGCCGGGTGGCCACCACCTTCAGCGCGCTGACCCCGTACGCGGCGGCCGCGGTCTGCACCGCCGGCATCCTCTACAACGCCCTCGGCGGACGGGAGTTGGACCGCGTGGTCGCCGCGGCGGCCTGCACCGTCGGGCTGGCGCTGATCCTGCGGCAGGGCGTGATGCTGCTGGACAACCTGTCGCTGGCGCAGGAACTCGCCCACAAGGAGGCGCACTTCCGCTCCCTGGTGCAGGGTTCCAGCGACGTCATCATGATCGCCGGCGCCAACGGCGTGCTCTCCTACGTCTCCCCGGCCGCGCTCGGCGTCTACGGGCGGGACCCGGAGGAGCTCGTCGGCGGCAACCTGCTGGACCTGGTCCACCCCGAGGACGTCGGCCGGGTGCTCTCCGAGGTCCGCCGCTACCTCGCCAGGGTCCGGCTCACCACCCACCGGAGCCCGGGCGCCGCCGAGCCCTCCGCCCGGGTCGAGTGCCGGATCAGCTCCGGCGCCGGCGAGTGGCTGCACGTCGAGTCCACCGTCAGCAGACACCGCGACGGCCTACTGCTCAACAGCCGGGACGTCACCGAACGCGTCATGCTCCAGGCCCAGTTGCAGCACAACGCCTTCCACGACCCGCTCACCGACCTGCCCAACCGGGCGCTGTTCACCCAGCGGCTGCGGGCCGCCCTCGGCGCCCGCGGGCAGCAGGGCGAGACGGGCGCCGGGATCGCGGTGCTCTTCCTCGACCTGGACGGCTT
The DNA here is from genome assembly GCF_040636595.1 of Kitasatospora sp. NPDC036755. Taxonomy (NCBI): domain Bacteria; kingdom Bacillati; phylum Actinomycetota; class Actinomycetes; order Kitasatosporales; family Streptomycetaceae; genus Kitasatospora; species Kitasatospora sp. NPDC036755. Next base: position 7,522 of record NZ_JBEZUT010000318.1, on the reverse strand, counting down.
CAAGGCGGTCAACGACACCGCCGGGCACCAGGTCGGCGACGAACTCCTGGTGCAGGCCGCCCGCCGGCTGCAGAGCGCCGTCCGCTGCGGGGACACCGTCGCCCGGTTCGGCGGCGACGAGTTCGCCGCGCTCGTCTGCGGCCCGCTCGGCCGCCTCCAGGTCCAGGAGCTGGCCGAGCGGCTGCGCCTCGCGCTCTCCGACCCGTACTGGATCGGCGGCGCCGAACTCAGCGTCGCCGCCAGCATCGGCATCGCCTTCGGCACCCCCGAGCGCGGCCCGGCGGCGGACCCGAGAACCGCGGCCGACGAACTGATGCGCAACGCCGACCTCGCGATGTACCGGGCCAAGTCCGAGGGGAAGGGCCGGGTGGTGCTCTACACCCCCGCGATGCGGGCCGACCTGGAGCGCCGCACCGAGCTGGAGGAACGGCTGCGACTGGCCGTCCGGGAGGGCGGCTTCACCCTGCTCCACCAGCCCGTGGTGGACCTCGGCAGCGGCGCGGTGACCGGCGTCGAGGCGCAGGCCCGCTGGCGCTCGGTGGGCGGACTGCTGCTCACCCCGGCCGAGTTCCTGCGCTCCACCGAGCACGGCGACGCGGCCACCCGGTTCTCCCGCTGGCTGGTCCTGGAAGCGGTCAGCGCCGCCGTCGAACGGCGCGGCCTGCCGGGCCGGGGCCGCGGCGCGCCGGAGCCCGTCCCGGTGGCCGTCCGGCTCTCGGTGGAGCGGCTCTGCTCGCCGGGCCTGTACGAGACGGTGGCCTCGGCGCTGCGCGACAGCGGCCTGCCCGCCGACGAACTGGTCATCGAGGTGGCCCGGATGGGCCCGGACTCGCTCGCCGACGAGCTCGGCCGCCGGCTCTCCGCGCTGCGCGGGCTCGGCGTCTCCACCTGGCTGGCCGGCTACGGCGCCGGCGGCGGCTCGCTCGGCGCCCTCGCCCGGCTGCCGCTGGACGGGCTCAAGCTGGACCGCACGCTCGTCCAGGACCTCGGCGAGTCCCCGCTCAGCCGCACCCTCGCCGGGCACGCGCTGCGGCTGGGCCGCGACCTCGGGATGGCCACCGCCGCCGAGGGGGTGGACCTGCCCCGCCAGGTGGCCGCGCTGCAGGAGCTGGGCTGCGGGCAGGCCCAGGGCTCGGCCTTCGCCCCCTCGCTGGACGAGCCGCGGCTGCGCCGGGCGCTGGCCCGCCGGAGCTACCCGCTGCCCTCCCCGGCGGGCCCGCTCCCGCCCCGGCGCCCGCACCCGCCCGCCGTCGACGACACCCGGACGAGTGGCCGCTCGGGCGGCCGGGCGGACGCCGCGCCGGGACGTGGCGCACATCACCATGGCGGCCCTGACCTGCCCGAACGCCATGCCGTTACTGGTCCGTCGGGGGGTCCGCATGGCGAGACGGTCATCCCACCTGCTTGACACGTCACCCCGCACGGGAGGAAGGTCGTTGCCATGCGCACCCGAATTCTCGTACTTGGCGGGCGCGTCGGCTGAGTGGGCTCGTACGCCCTGCTCGTGACAGACCGACGCGCCACCCCTCGCATGCCCTTTGGCACGAGGGGTTTTTTGTTGCACTGACGCTGTTCCACCTCCGCAAGACCCCTGGCCTCGACCGCCGAGCACGTCCGACCTTTCGGATCAAGCGGGACGATTGAGGCAGAGCCGGCGATCGACCCGGACCGGGACCCCTTCCTCGCAGCACCGGGGCCCGCAGCACCGGGTCGGCGAAAACCCGAGAAGAGACAGGCAGATGACCGAGCACGCCGCATCCCCCCGCCGCGGGGACAACCCGGCCGCCAACGCTCCCGCTCCCCAGCACGTCGTCGAGACCATGACCGGCGCCCAGTCGCTCATCCGCTCCCTGGAGGCCGTGGGCGCGGACACCGTCTTCGGCATTCCGGGCGGGGCCATCCTTCCCGCGTACGACCCCCTGATGGACTCCGTCAAGGTGCGCCACATCCTCGTCCGCCACGAGCAGGGCGCCGGTCACGCCGCCACCGGCTACGCCCAGGCCACCGGCCGGGTCGGGGTCTGCATGGCGACCTCCGGGCCGGGGGCGACCAACCTGGTCACCCCGATCGCCGACGCGTACATGGACTCGGTGCCGATCGTCGCCATCACCGGCCAGGTCTCCTCCAAGGCGATCGGCACCGACGCCTTCCAGGAGGCGGACATCTGCGGCATCACGATGCCGATCACCAAGCACAACTACCTGGTGACCGATCCGTCCGAGATCCCCCGGGTGATCGCCGAGGCCTTCCACATCGCCGCCACCGGCCGCCCCGGCCCGGTCCTGGTCGACATTGCCAAGGACGCGCTCCAGGCGACCACCACCTTCCGCTGGCCGGTCGAGACCGCGCTGCCCGGCTACCGCCCGGTGACCAAGCCGCACGCCAAGCAGATCCGCGAGGCCGCGAAGATGCTGGTCGGCGCCAAGCGCCCGGTGCTGTACGTCGGCGGCGGCGTGCTCAAGGCGCAGGCCACCGCCGAGCTGCGGATCCTCGCCGAGCTGACCGGCGCCCCGGTCGTCACCACCCTGATGGCGCTCGGCGCCTTCCCGGACAGCCACCCGCAGCACCTGGGCATGCCCGGCATGCACGGTTCCGTCCCCGCCGTCACCGCGCTCCAGAAGTCCGACCTGCTGTTCACCCTCGGCGCCCGCTTCGACGACCGCGTCACCGGCAAGCTGGACGGCTTCGCCCCCAACGCCAAGGTCGTCCACGCCGACATCGACCCGGCCGAGATCGGCAAGAACCGCCCGGCGGACGTGCCGATCGTCGGCGACGCCCGCGAGGTGCTCGCCGACCTGATCGTCGCCGTCCAGGCCGAGTTCGACGCCGGCCACAAGGGCGACTACACCGAGTGGTGGGAGCGGCTCGACGAGTGGAAGAAGACCTACCCGCTCGGCTACGAGTCGGCCCCGGAGGGCCAGCTGTCACCGCAGCAGGTCATCGAGCGGATCGGCCGGCTGGTCGGCCCCGAGGCGATCTACGCCGCGGGCGTGGGCCAGCACCAGATGTGGAGCTCGCAGTTCATCCGGTTCGAGAAGCCGGGCACCTGGCTCAACTCGGGCGGCGCCGGGACGATGGGCTACGCCGTCCCCGCGGCGATGGGCGCCAAGGCCGGCCGCCCGGAGAGCGCGGTCTGGGCCATCGACGGCGACGGCTGCTTCCAGATGACCAACCAGGAGCTGGTCACCTGCGCCCTGAACGACATCCCGATCAAGGTCGCGGTCATCAACAACGGCTCGCTGGGCATGGTCCGGCAGTGGCAGACGCTGTTCTACAACCAGCGCTACTCCAACACCGTGCTGCACTCCGGCCCCGGCCACGACGGCGTCGAGCCGCCGGCCCAGGGCACCCGGATCCCCGACTTCGTCCTGCTGTCCGAGGCGATGGGCTGCGTGGGCCTGCGCTGCGAGCGTCCCGAGGACCTCGACGCGGTCATCAAGCAGGCGATGGAGATCAACGACCGCCCGGTGGTCATCGACTTCATCGTCCACCAGGACGCCATGGTCTGGCCGATGGTCGCGGCCGGCACCAGCAACGACGAGATCCAGTTCGCCAAGGGCGTGCGCCCCGACTTCGGCGACGACCTCGACTGATGCCCCTGCCGGCCCGCCCGTCGCCCACCGCCCGCCTTCTCGGGACCGGCTGCGCCGGACCCCTCCTGTGCGACTGAGGAATCCCATGTCCAAGCACACCCTCTCCGTCCTGGTCGAGAACAAGCCCGGCGTGCTCGCCCGCATCGCCGCACTGTTCTCCCGTCGGGGTTTCAACATCGACTCCCTCGCCGTCGGTTCGACCGAGCACCCGGACGTGTCCCGGATGACGATCGTGGTCAACGTCGAGGACCTCCCGCTGGAACAGGTCACCAAGCAGCTCAACAAGCTCGTGAACGTGATAAAGATCGTCGAACTCGACCAGTCCGCTGCGATCCAGCGGGAACTGGTCCTGGTGAAGGTCCGCGCCGACAACGAGACCCGGTCGCAGATCGTCGAGATCGTCCAGCTGTTCCGTGCCAAGACCGTCGACGTGTCGCCCGAAGCGGTGACCATCGAGGCCACCGGCAGTTCGGACAAGCTGGAGGCCATGCTCCGGATGCTGGAGCCTTACGGCATCAAGGAGTTGGTCCAGTCCGGCCTGGTCGCCATCGGCCGCGGCGCGCGCTCCATCACGGACCGCTCACTGCGCGCCCTGGACCGCAGCGCGTAACCCGCGCGAGACCGTCTCCCTCCCGCCGCCCACCGTCGCCCGTCCGACGGCACGCGGCACCTTTCGAGCAACGACCCACACCCCCGCCGGTACGAACTACGGTGAACACCGCGTACCCGGCACCCATCACGCAAGGAGATGTGCCCCCGTGGCCGAGCTGTTCTACGAAGACGACGCCGACCTGTCCATCATCCAGGGCCGCAAGGTCGCGGTCATCGGCTACGGCAGCCAGGGCCACGCCCACGCGCTGTCGCTGCGGGACTCGGGCGCGGACGTCCGGGTCGGCCTGAAGCCGGAGTCCGCGTCCCGCGCCAAGGCGGAGGAGGCCGGCCTGCGCGTCGTCACCCCGGCCGAGGCGGCGGCCGAGGCCGACGTCATCATGATCCTGGTCCCGGACCCGATCCAGGCCGACGTCTACGAGGCGGACATCGCCCCGCACCTGAAGGCCGGCGACGCCCTGTTCTTCGGCCACGGCCTGAACATCCGCTTCGGTTTCATCAAGCCCCCGGCGGACGTCGACGTCTGCATGGTCGCCCCGAAGGGCCCGGGCCACCTGGTCCGCCGCCAGTACGAGGAGGGCCGCGGCGTCCCCGCGATCGTCGCGGTCGAGCAGGACGCCACGGGCAACGCCTTCGCCCTGGCGCTGTCGTACGCCAAGGGCCTGGGCGCCACCAAGGCCGGCGTCATCAAGACCACCTTCACCGAGGAGACCGAGACCGACCTGTTCGGTGAGCAGGCCGTCCTCTGCGGTGGCACCGCCGCCCTGGTGAAGGCCGGTTTCGAGACCCTGGTCGAGGCCGGCTACCAGCCGGAGATCGCCTACTTCGAGTGCCTGCACGAGCTGAAGCTCATCGTCGACCTGATGTACGAGGGCGGCCTGGAGAAGATGCGCTGGTCGGTCTCCGAGACCGCCGAGTGGGGCGACTACGTCACCGGCCCGCGGATCATCACCGACGCCACCAAGGCCGAGATGAAGAAGGTCCTCGCCGAGATCCAGGACGGCACCTTCGCCAACACCTGGATCGCCGAGTACAAGGCGGGTCTGCCCAAGTACAACGAGTACAAGAAGGCCGACGAGGACCACCTGCTGGAGACCACCGGCAAGAAGCTGCGTTCGCTGATGAGCTGGGTCAACGAGAACGCCTGACCCTCCCGGAGCCGGTTCCGGCCCCGATTTTGTAACTCCGTTGTACAAGTAGGCTGCTCTCGTCCGGGTGATTTCGCCGGACGGGAGCAGCCCGCTATCCAGCCCGTCGATACACTCCGAGTGCGCGTCAGGCCCACAGCGTCGTGCGTCTACCTACGCGGCATGCCACCTTTCCCCGCCCTCCACGCCACCTACGTGCCCGGGGGAACCGGACAGTTAAGGACCCCACTGTCGTGAGCAAATCCGTAGTTCTGATCGCCGAAGAGCTTTCGCCCGCCACCGTCGACGCCCTCGGCCCCGACTTCGAGATCCGTCACTGCAACGGCGCGGACCGCACTGAGCTGCTGACCGCCATCGCCGACGTCGACGCGATCCTGATCCGCTCCGCCACCAAGGTCGACGCCGAGGCGCTGGCCGCGGCCCGCAAGCTCAAGGTCGTCGCCCGGGCCGGCGTCGGCCTGGACAACGTGGACGTCGCCGCCGCCACCAAGGCCGGCGTGATGGTCGTCAACGCGCCGACCTCCAACATCGTCACCGCCGCCGAGCTCGCCTGCGGCCTGCTGATCTCCGTCGCCCGCAACATCGCCCCGGCCAACGCCGCGCTCAAGCAGGGCGAGTGGAAGCGCAACAAGTACACCGGCGTCGAGCTGAGCGAGAAGACCCTCGGCGTCGTCGGCCTCGGCCGCATCGGCGTCCTGGTCGCCCAGCGGATGTCCGCGTTCGGGATGAAGATCGTCGCGTACGACCCCTACATCCAGGCCGCCCGCGCCGCGCAGATGGGCGTCAAGCTCGTCACGCTGGAGGAGCTGCTGGAGGTCTCGGACTTCATCACCGTCCACCTCCCCAAGACCCCGGAGACCATCGGTCTGATCGGCGACGAGGCGCTGCACAAGGTCAAGCCGTCCGTGCGCATCGTGAACGCCGCCCGCGGCGGGATCGTGGACGAGGGGGCGCTGGCGGACGCGTTGCGCGAGGGCCGGGTGGCCGGCGCGGGCCTGGACGTGTACGCCAAGGAGCCGTGCACCGACTCCCCGCTGTTCGCCTTCGACAACGTGGTCGCCACCCCGCACCTGGGCGCCTCCACCGACGAGGCGCAGGAGAAGGCCGGCATCGCGGTCGCCCGGTCGGTGCGCCTCGCGCTGGCCGGCGAGCTGGTGCCGGACGCGGTGAACGTTCAGGGCGGCGTGATCGCCGAGGACGTCCGCCCGGGCCTGCCGCTGGCCGAGAAGCTCGGCCGGATCTTCACCGCGCTGGCCGGCGAGGTGGCCGTCCGCCTCGACGTCGAGGTCCGCGGCGAGATCACCCAGCACGATGTGAAGGTGCTCGAACTGTCCGCGCTGAAGGGCGTGTTCGAGGACGTCGTGGCGGAGACGGTGTCCTACGTCAACGCCCCGCTGTTCGCCCAGGAGCGCGGCGTCGAGGTCCGCCTGACCACCTCCAGCGAGAGCCCCGACCACCGCAACGTGATCACCGTCCGCGGCACGCTCGGGACGGGCGAGGAGATCGCCATCTCCGGCACGCTGGCCGGCCCCAAGCTGACCCAGAAGATCGTCGGCGTGGACGCCTTCGACGTGGACGTCGCGCTCACCGACCACATGGCCTTCTTCAAGTACGAGGACCGCCCCGGCGTGGTCGGCGTGCTCGGCCGCCACCTCGGCGACGCGGGCATCAACATCGCCGGCATGCAGGTCGCCCGTGACGGCGGCAACGCGCTGGCCTCCATCACCGTGGACACCGAGATCCCGCAGGACGTGCTCTCGGCCATCGCCGCCGAGATCGGCGCCCGCTTCGCGCGCTCGGTCGACCTGGGCTGACCCGCCCGGACAGGGCCCGGACCGCCGTTCGACCGGCGGTCCGGGCCCTGCTGCGTTCTCCCGGGTGGTGTCCGTCTCAGATACTAGGAAATCCAAGTATTCGTGCAGACACGGCCCGGTCGTGGTCGTACCGTGGAAGGGCCGTACGGTGTGCCGCCCCTGCAGCCAGGGTCCGCGGCCCGTGCAGGCGCGCGCCTTCACGAGCAGGCGATCCCTGCTCCCGCGCTCCCTCCTCCCTCTTCGCGCTCGCCTTCCGCAGCGCCGCTTCCAAGGAGCCCGGTATGTCGCCGACCGCCGACCGCCGCACCACGTCCGCCCCCGCCGCCGCCCCCGTCCGCGCCCCGCGCCGCCGCCGGGC